>NZ_JARAMP010000023.1:0-66799 GCF_028802875.1 Seohaeicola sp. 4SK31
CGCCCGCATCAACGAAATGGCCGCAATCACCGAAGATGTGGTAGAGGCCGCCGCTCAGACCCTCGTCATCGGAAACGCCAATTAACGCTCAAAAAAGACCGCCAAGTAGCGATCAAGTTCACAGGTCAAAGCCTTCAACGACGACGTCTGGGACGCCTTCGGTGAAGCGGCGGCAGAGGTCTTCGAAGAAGTCCGCGACCATTCGGATCTGGCCAAGCGCGTCGACGACAACTTCCAGGCCAAGCTCAAGGAAATCGGCGGCACGATCGCACAGTTCGAAGGCAACTTCCTGAACCAGCGCAACCGTATCCTCGGCCTTGGCTAAGGCATCACTCTGACCTGAAGGCAAGCGGGGCTCAGCAATGCGCCCCGCTTGTCGCGCGAATGAGACCTGCGGCGGCGCATCCTTGGGGGGTGGCCGGAGACGCGGGACGACAGTAACGTGAACGGGGGACATCATGGCACAATCGATCACGGCCGCGCAGGCCGGGGGCCATGCAAGATCGGCACCGGGCATACGCCTGCTGGGCTGGACCATTCTGGCCATTATGTCGGCCTTTCTCATCAACAATGCGGTCAATATCGGCTATGGCACACCCACGCTGGCCGAAGCCATCGGCGGCAGGGCGGCCAGCGGGGCGATCGTCCCGATCCTGATCTATGCCGTCTGCCTCGGGCTTGGTGCCTTCTATGTGCTGTCCACCGGCACCACTGCGCTGCGCACGGACGGGCGGCGGTTGCACCGCTTCAACCTCTATCTGATCCGCGCCTGTTTCTGGTCCGTCCTCTTCGTGGGCATTGTCGATGCGGCCATCGCACAAATGCGGGTCGAGAACATGCTGACGTTGTTCTTCTCCGAAGACACCAGCCGCGCGCTGGGACGATCCGCCTATGTCGGACCCTATATCCACATGCCGCTCGTGGCGCTTGGCTTTGTCGTGGCGCTGTTCACCCGCACGCTGGGCTTCACATGGCTGACGCTGCTGATCGTGGTGGCCGAACTGCTGATCGTGTTCCTGCGCTTCGTCTTTTCCTATGAACAGGCGCTGATGGGCGATCTGGTGCGCTACTGGTATGCGGCGCTGTTCCTCTTCGCCTCGGCCTATACGCTGTTCGACGAAGGCCATGTCCGCGTCGACGTGTTCTATTCCGGCTTCAGCACGCGCAAGCGCGGTGTGGTCAACGCCTGGGGCTCGATCCTGCTGGGTGTCACCACCTGCGCCGTGATCCTCGCCATCGGCCTGAACGGGAAAACCGCGATCATCAACGCCCCCGTGGCCAATTTCGAGATCACCCAGACCGGCGCTGTCGGCATGTTCATCAAATACCAGATGGCTGCGTTTCTGGCCATTTTCGCGATCACCATGATCATCCAGTTCGTGAGCTACCTGTTCGAAGCAGTGGCGGATATCCGGGACGAACCTGGACATCGCGAGCATCAACCCATTGCGCACTGAGGTCTGACCATGGAGCTTCTCTTTCTCGCGATCCTGCTGCTGATCATGGCCTGGGCCCTTGGCTCGGGCTATCCGGTGGCCTTCGCCCTTCCGGGGGCCGCGATCGTCACCATCGCTCTGGCGGCCGGGGCAGGATATTTCTTCGGCGGCGGCACGGATGCCTATTTCCACTCGGGCGGGCCGCAGCAATGGCTGTCGGCGGGGGTCACCAACCTCCGAGGTGTCTACTGGGAGGTGGACAGGGATACGCTGATTGCCATTCCGCTGTTCATCTTCATGGGCATCATGCTCCAGCGCTCCAAGATCGCCGAGGACCTTCTGGTCACCATGGCGCAGCTTTTCGGCCCGGTGCCGGGCGGCCTTGGCATCTCCGTCGTCTTCGTGGGTGCGCTTCTGGCCGCCACCACCGGGATCGTGGGCGCCACCGTGGTGGCGATGGGTCTGATCTCGCTGCCCGCGATGCTGCGCAACAACTATTCGCCCTCGCTGGCCTCCGGCACCATCGCCGCCTCGGGCACGCTGGGGCAGATCATTCCACCCTCCATCGTGCTGATCATTCTGGCCGATCAGCTGGCCTCGGCCACGGATCAGGCGTCCACGGCGCGCAAGCTTCTGCACAAGGAAGCCACGGGCGAATTGCAGATGCCCTCGGTCTTCGACGTGTCCTCAACCAGCGCAGGCGAGATGTTCCTCGGGGCTCTGGTGCCGGGTTTCCTGCTGGTGCTGATCTACATGCTCTACATTCTGGTCTATGCGCTGATCAATCCCAAGAAGGCCCCCTCGGTGCCGCGGGATGAAGAGATGAGCCTGGCCTTCTGGGGCAATGTCGCACTGACCCTGGTCCCGCCGCTGACCCTGATCTTCCTCGTGCTGGGCTCCATCATCGCGGGCATCGCCACCGTGAACCAGGCCGGGGCCATCGGGGCCGCAGGCGCCATGATCATGGCCGGCTACCGGCTGAACACCAGCGGCAAACGCACCTATGTGCCGGCGATCCTGGCCTTGGTCGGGCTGGGCGTGATCGCCTTCGCGCTGGCCAATTACCCGATGAACCTCAAGGCCGCGACCACGCCCGAGGACATGACGGGGCTCTACATCGGCGCCTTCGGCACCCTGCTGATGATCGTCTCGCTGATCTGGTCGGGCATCCGCGTGATGCGCATCGACGACACGCTGACCGGTGTGATGCTGGAAACGGCCAAGACGACCTCGCTTGTCTTCGTGATCCTGCTGGGCGCGGCCATGCTGACCGCCGCCTTCCGCGCCTTCGGCGGCGAGGAACTGGTCCGCGACTTCCTGACCGGCCTGCCGGGCGGGTTCTGGACCCAGTTCCTGATCGTGATGTTGGTGATCTTCTTCCTTGGGTTCTTTCTGGACTTCATCGAGATCGCCGTCGTCGTGGTGCCCATCGTGGCCCCGATCCTGCTGGCCGATCCCACGGCCAACATCACCGCCGTCTGGCTGGGCGTGATGATCGGCCTGAACATCCAGACCTCCTTCCTGACGCCACCTTTCGGTTTTGCACTGTTCTACCTGCGCGGTGTGGCACCTGCGGCGGTCAAGACGATGCAGATCTACAAGGGCGTCGTGGCCTTCATCACCCTGCAATTGATCGCGCTGCTCATCGTGGGCCTTTATCCGCCCTTGGTGAACTATGTGCCCAACCGGTCCAGCTACCTGTCCGAAACCTCGCCGCCGCCGCGCAACCCGCGCCTGCAATATTGCATGGACGACTATGTGCAGGCGGGCTTGCAATCGGATGGCGGGCGCACGGAACGGGCCATCGCGGCATTGGGCGGTCTGGACCTGTCGGCCCTGCCGGATGATCTGGCGCGCGATCTCCGCAGCGCCGCCGAGGATGCCGCCGACTTCCCGCAAGCAGCGGCCCTGATCCCGGAAAAGGCAGCCGCCGTGCAGGCCGCAGCGGGGGAATATCGCCCGTATCTGGAACGGGTCCGCGACATCGAAAAGCGTATCCGCAACCATCAGGAGGATCTGGCCGACATCAACACCGAGATGGGCCGCGTCCGCGAAGCTGCCAGCGAAAGCCGTGTGCTCGTGCTGGAAGAGCGCAAGGCCGAACTGGAAGCGGCCATCGCCGCCCTCGAAGCCCAGATCCCCGAAACATGGGACCCCATCCACGACACCTTCAAGGCGCTCACCGATGACGAGGAAAAGGCCCGTCTGGCCACCCGTCGCATCGGTGACAGCACCTACGAGGCCGTGGCCGAGGTCGCAGCCGTCCTGCGGGGCAACGCCGCCTTCAACGCCCTTGGCGATCCGCTCCGCGCCCTGCGCGCCGATGTCGAAAACGGCGATCCTGCCGCGACGGCCACGGCTCTCGATGCGCTGGCGAACCAGTTCCGCGACATCGAAGGGGCCGGCGACATCCGCTCGGATCTGGGGGCCGCGCGCCGCGTTCTGGAACGCGACCCGGACAACCGCGCCGAAGCTCTGGAGGAGTTCGACAGCGCCCTCGCCGAGTATGAGGCGCAGGCGGGCTGGCGCAACGCCGCCGAGGCGTCGGTTCTGCCCGGCCTGCAGGCTTTCCTCGACGACACGCGGGCCACGATGGGTGTGCGCTACGAACAACGCCTGACACGCGAACAGGCCCTGTTTCTGGCCAGTTGCACCGCCAATCACCGCAGCCTCGCCCTCAGCTTCTGACACGGGCAGGCCCGAAAGACACAACCGCGCCGGATCACTCCGGCGCGGTTTCATTTTGGGCAAGGCGCAGAAAGTATCAGGCCGCGCGCGCCGCCGCATAGGCGATGAAGGCATCGAAACTGTCAGGGTTCGCCATGGAATCGCGATTGACCACCCGCGCCGGATCGCCGCCCAGCAGCAGCTTCTTCACCGGCACTTCCAGCTTCTTGCCCGACAGCGTGCGCGGCACCTCGGCCACCTGCACGATCTCATCCGGCAGGAACCGCGCCGAAACCGCGTGCCGGATTGCATCGCGGATCTGGCCGCGCAGGGCATCGTCCAAGGCCACGCCCTCGCGCAGCACCACGAACAGCGGCATGAAACTCTCGCGCCCCAGAAACTCCAGATCGATCACCAGACTGTCCAGCACCGCATCCAGCCCCTCGACCGCGCGGTAGATCTCGGAACTGCCCAGCCGCAGCCCGCGCCGGTTGATCGTCGCATCCGACCGGCCATAGATCACCGATCCGCCCTCCGGCGTGAACTCGATCCAGTCGCCATGCCGCCAGATGCCGGGATAGGTGTCAAAGTAACTCTCATGCAGCCGCGACCCGTCCTCATCGCCCCAGAAATACAGCGGCATCGACGGCAAGGGTTCGGTGCAGACCAATTCCCCCACCTGCCCCACGACCTCGCGCCCGCCCTCGTCAAAGGCGCGCACCGCATTGCCCAGCGCGCGGCACTGCATCTCGCCTGCCCGCACCGGCATCATCGGATTGCCGCAGACAAAGGCCCCCGCCAGATCCGTGCCCCCTGAAATCGGCGCCAGCCAGACATCGCGCTTCACCTGACCATAGACCCAGTCATAGCCCTCCTGACTCAGCGGCGATCCCGTCGCCCCGATGGACCGCAGCGCCGACAGATCAAGGGCTTCACCGGGCCGGACACCCGCCTTCTGACAGCCCATGAAAAACGCCGCACCCGCCCCGAAATAAGTCAGCCCTTCCCGCGCCACCAACCGCCACGCCTCCAGCATGTCGGGGTGATGCGGGGCGGCATCGAACAGGGCCACCACCGCCCCCTGCCCCAGCGCCGCCCATTGCGCGTTCCACATGATCCAGCCCGATGAGGTCAGCCAGCAGAACCGGTCCCGCGCGCTCAGGTCCTGATGCAACGATTGCTTGGCCCCCTCCAGCAGCACGCCCCCATGCCCATGCACGATCGGCTTGGGATTGCCCGTGGTCCCCGAGGAATAGACGATCCAAACCGGATGCGAAAAAGGCACCGGGACGAAGGCGGGCACCTGCGGCGCCGCCTCCATCACGGCCCAATCGGTCCAGCCTTCGGGCAGATCGAACAACGCCGGCACCATCACCCGATGCGCCAGCGTGGGCAGACCCGCCGCGATCCCCTCCAGCACCGCGCGCCGGTCCATCCGCTTGCCCGCATGGACATAGCCATCCTGCGCGATCAGCACCTTGGGTTCGATCTGCCGGAACCGGTCCAATATCGCCACATGCCCCATATCCGGCGCACAGAGCGACCACACCGCCCCCAGCGAGGCGGTGGCAAGAAAGGCCACCAAAGCCTCGACCGCATTGGGCAGCACAGCAACCACCCGGTCACCCTGCCCCACCCCCATGTCCCGCAACGCTGCCTGCGCCGCGCCCACGCGCGCGTGCAACTGGCCCCATGTGACCTCGTGCCGCCCGAAGGTTTCGGATTGCAGGATCACCGCCACATCATCCGGCCGCGTCACCGCATGGCGCAGCATCTGGCGCGCGAAATTCGTCTCGGCCCCGGCAAACCACTCCGCGCCGGGCATTTTCCGCTCCGGCAAGACCTCGGACCACCCCGATACGGGCAGATCGAAAAACCCGATGATCGCCGTCCAGAACCCCTCCAGATCCGTGACCGACCAGTCCCACAGTGCGTGATAATCCGCAAACGCCAGCCCGCGCTCGGCCTTCAGCCAACGGATGAACTGCGCCAATGTTGACGCCTCGGCACGGGCAGCATCAGGCTCCCACAGGATGGGGCGCGCGTCGGTCATGGTGATCCTCCCTGATCTTTTGCGCGCAGGCTTCCACGGCCACGCGACAGGATCAAGAGGCCCCGTTCAGGATGTGCCTGCCAGCATCCCCTCGATCAACCGCTGCACCCGCAACGCCTCCTCCAGCGTGGCCAGACGATGCGGACGCCCCGCGATCATCGCCTCCAGATCATCCAGCTGCGCGCGCAGACTGGTGCTGCGCGGGTCGATCCCTTCCGGCGTCACGCGCTGGAACGCGCCCCCGTCCGAGGTGGACACCGCATAGAAATCCGCGGTCCGGTGGCTTCGCTGTGTTCCCTTCACCGTGACCTCCTGCCGGTCCGGCTGTGCCCCGCCCACCGAGGCCAGCACCGAAACCGGCAAACCATCCGCATTCTCCAGCCGCGCCAGCATATGCGTTTCGCACAGCTTGGGATCTGCGGGATAGCTTGGCCTTGCCCAGACCAGCGACAACGGCCCCAGAATCCGCTCCGAGAAGAACAGGAAATGCGAGATCACCTCGCGCGTCATCCCGCCTTCATCCCGAAAACGCAGCCATTCCGCCCCCATTTGCCATGCGCGTGGCCATGCTCCGTATGTCACAACGATATCAACACCGGCCAGCGCGCCCATCTGCCCGGATCGCGCATCGGCCGCCACATCCGTCAGCGCCGCCCCTGCGGCTTGGGTGAAATTCACCGCCGCAGGCACGCCCGCCGCCGCGATCCGTTCCACCAGATCGGCACTCGCCGCAATATCCACACCCAGAGGTTTCTCCAGAAACAGCGCCTTGCCCTGCGCCGCCGCCGCCAAGGCATACTCCCTGCGCGGCCCCGGCGGACAGGCCAGATAGACCAGATCCGCCCCCGCCATCGCCGCCTCGGCACTCTGCGCAAAGATCGCCCCCGGCGCCATCTCGCGCGCCAGCGCCATGTTGGCCGGATTCGGATCCCACAGAAACGCCGGATCATAGGACGGATGCTTCAGCATATGCTCCAACATCCGCCGCCCCATGATACCCAATCCGATGATCGCCGTGGTGATGGTCATGTGTTCTGTCCTGTTCTGTCGCAAATCATGTCAATCGGCCGTCGGGTTGAAACAGCCCCGGATCGTCGCCCGCAGCCGCGCCCAGTCCTTGGCGCGTTTGCGGGCCGAGACAAGCACCAGCGGCGACAGCGCAGCCAGAACCGCGTCCCGCAGCGCGGCCAACCGTCCCCAGCGCACACCATGCTTGACCGCCGCATAGACGCGAGAGCGGCCCAGATGATGCCCCTTGATCCGCGCCACCGCCACCGACCGGACCGAGGACGCGCCTCCCCGGTGCATCACCTCTGCCCCCGGCACGAAGATCAGCGGGCCGATCTCCTTGCGCAGCCGCAAGGACAGGTCATCATCCTCGTAATACAGGAAAATATGAGGATCGAACCCGCCCACGGCCTGAAAATTGGCCTTTGTCATGAAAATGGCCGATCCCACCAGAACCGGCACCTCACCTTCCTGAACGGGCCAGCCGCGCGGCAGCCATGCGCGACGCGGCAAAAGGTTGCTGCGCCGTTTGAAATGGACCGATCCATCCTCATGCGTGATGCGCGGGTTGAAGGCGGCCGCCGCAGGATGCCGCCCCGCCGCCCCGCGCAACGCGTCAAGCGCGCCGGGTTGCAAGGCCGCGTCCGGATTCAGAAACAGCAGATACTCGGTTTCGGCCGCTGCCGCACCCGCATTGCAGGCCACGCCAAATCCCGCATTGCGCTCCATCTCGATCACCCGCGCCCCGTGCTGCGATGCAATCTTGTGCAACAAGGCACGGTCGTTCGAGGCATTGTCCACAATGATCACCCGCGCGCCCTCCGGGACCGAGGACAGCATGACCGGCAGCACGCTTTCGCTGTTGTAGGAAACGGTGACGATCGTCACCCAATCCTGCCCACTGGTCATCCTGCCTGTCCCCTGCCGATCCTGCGCACACAAAGTCATCCGCCGGACACTGCCCCAATCGCCCTGCCGGGGCAAGGTGGCGCGGGCGTGCCGACAGGTGGCGCGCGGCCCTGCCACACTTGCAACGGCGCCCAAGACCTGACAGGTTGCAGGCCGACAATCGGCCCGGCGCGTTGCCTGGGGCTGGCCCAAAGGCAAGGCGATGGAACCCGTCAATATCCTCTGCGTGAAATGGGGCACGAAATATGGCCCCGACTATGTGAACAAGCTGGCCTCGATGGTGCGGCGCAACATGTCGCGGCCCTACCGCTTCGTCTGCCTGACCGATGACACCACCGGCATCGATCCTGCGATCGAAACCCATCCCCTGCCCGCCATCGGCATCCCCGAATTCGACGCGGCCACCGGCTGGACACGCCTGCATGGCTGGCTCAAGGTCACGGTCTTTGCCGCCCCGCTCTATGACCTGACCGGCCCCACGCTGTTTCTGGACGTGGATATCGTCATCACCGGCCCGCTGGATGCCTTCTTCGACCCGCCGGGTGACTTCATCGTCATCAAGGAATGGGACAAGCGCGACGAGACGGGCAATACCTCCGTCTTCCGCTATACCGCAGGCGCGCATGGCGACCTGATCGCCTATCTGGCCAAATCGCTCGACTCCGCGCAGGCCGATTACCGCAACGAGCAGGAATTCGTCACCACCTATTTCTCGCGCCAGGGCAAGATGACCTACTGGCCCAAGGGCTGGTGCGTCAGCTTCAAACGCCACTGCATGCACCCCGGCATCATGGGCTTCTTCAAACCCGCCCGCATCCCCGAGGGCGCCAAGGTCGTCGTGTTCCACGGCAAGCCCAACCCCCCCGACGCCATCATCGGGCGCAGCGGGAAATGGTATCGCCGGGTGTTGCCGGTCGCCTGGGTCGACGAGCTGTGGCGCTGAGGCACAAGGCGCAAGGCATGGCCGACATCCGCACAGCACATATCGGCGCCAGCGTGATCTGGCATGACGCCACCCTTCTGCCTGCGGTGGAACCGGGCCTGTTCGACCCGGCCTGGCTGGAACGGACGGGGCACCTGACGGGCACCTCCACCGGGCGCAACACAGCATGGTTCCTGCGGCATCAGGGCCGCGACATGGTGCTGCGTCACTACTGGCGCGGCGGCATGGTCGGACGCGTCATCAAGGACCGCTACTGGCGCGAGCCGGTCGAGAACAGCCGCGCGATGCGGGAATTCTCCCTGCTCGACTGGATGCACGCGCAGGGTCTGCCGGTGCCGCGCCCCGTGGCCGCGCGCTACAGCCCCGCATGGCTTTTCTACCGTGCCGATCTGCTGATGGAGCGCATCCCCGACACAAGGCCACTGGCCGACCTGTTGGCCGAAGGGGCCTTGCCCGTGGCCGACTGGATGCGGATCGGGGCCGTCATCGCCCGGATGCACCGTCTGGGCGTGCATCACTCGGACCTGAACTGCCGCAATATCCTGCTGGATACGGATGGCCGGATCTGGCTGATCGACTTCGACAAATGCGAACGCCGCCCGCAGGGCCGCTGGATACAAGAAAACCTGCAACGGCTGGAACGCTCGCTCATCAAGGAAAAGGGCAAGGTGCCCGACCTGCACTGGACCGATCCCGACTGGGGCGCCCTGCTCGAAGGGCACCGCGCGGGATCGTTGCCCGACAGCCGGCAGGGCGGCGCATGACGGACGCAGCCGTGCCAGCCGCGATGGCCTTTCCGGCAGCCCCTCTGGCACTGGCGGCACGCGGGCCGGTGGCCAACGGACAGGACCGGCTGGTCTATGACCACCCCGATTTTCCGGATCTTCTGTTCAAGGCCTCCAAATCTCTCCACGCGGCATTGGGCCTGCCCGAAGGCGCAGCCATTCGTCTGACCCTTGCCGATCTGCGCAATTTCCGCCGCCTGATGCTGAAACTGGCCCCCCGCACGCTCTGGCATCCGTTCTTCAAGGAAAGCGACTGCTATAATAGCGCGCGCCTGTCCGGCACACCGACGGATGATCTGCCCATCCCAAACCTTTACGGTTTTTGCGACTCCGACATCGGCCCGGTTCTGGCGGTGGAACGCATCGCCCTGCCGGGTGAGGCGCTGGGGCGCACCCTGAAATCCTTGGCCGCCGCAGGCCCGCTTGACGCGCAGACGATCGCCCTGCTGGATCAATTCGCCGCGCGCATGTTCGCCCAAGGCATCGTCGCGGGCGACATGACAGCCGCCAACATCGCCTTGGGCCAACGTGGGGGGCAGCCGCAACTGGTGCTGATCGACGGCTTCGGCGATATTCACGCCATCCCCTTCCGCTCGGCATCCACCCGCCTGAACCGGATCGCGCTGATCCGCAGCTTTCACAAGATGGCGGGCCGGATCGGCCTGCGCTTTGACGAAAACACCCTGCGCTTCAGCCGCGCGTCTGTCTGATCCGCTCGCCCAGACCCATGGCATCGAAAGCCGCGGTGATCGCCACCGGGTCATAGACCCCGCGCACCCAATCCTCGAACCCGATCCCGCTGCCCCGCTGATCCGCCGCATAAGCATGCAGCATCTGGTCCAGCACCCCGGTCGAGGACCAGCTCCAATGCCCGAACCGCGCCGACAACATCGCCTTGGCCTGCTCCACGCTGCGCCCCTCGATGGCCAGCAGATAGATGGCACTCGCCAGCCCGGTGCGATCCGCCCCGGCGCGGCAATGCAGCAAAAACGGCTTTTCAATCCGCCGGAACAGGGCGATCAGCGCCAGAATCCGTTCGCGCGGCGGCAGGCGATGCGCGCTCATGTTGAAGCTGTGGAAGTGCAGACCCAGCGCCGCGCAGGCCCGTTCCTCGGCCCGGTAAGGCGCTGATCCGTCGCTGCCCCGCAGATACAGCACCGAGGTCAGACCCTGCGCCTTCATCCGCGCCAGACGCCGCCGGTCGGGCTGGTTCGACCGGTAAACCCCCGGCGCGATCTGGGCGGCATTGCTCCAGAACAGGCGCACAAAGCCCTGATCTACCCAGAAATTATGCAGCCTGTCGCGCAGCCCGCTCATCCTCGGCCCCGGTCAGACATCCGGCGCGCCGCCCTTCCAGCGGCGATGGATCCAGAACCACTGGTCGATATTCTGCTCGATCCGCGCTTGCAGACTGTTGTTCAACGCCTGCGTCATCTCGACCGGCGTGGTATGGGGCACAGGGGCCTCGAACACCGCATCGAAGGTCAGCCCGTCCTTGCGGCGGATCCCATAGCAGGGCACCAGCAGCGCATCATATTTCAACGCCATCTCGGCGGCAGACAAGGCCGTCATCGCGGTTTGCCCCATGAAATCCAGCGGCTCGCCCTTGTGCATATGCTGATCAATCAGCATCGCCACCGTGCCGCCCCCGCGCAGAAATCGCACCATCTCGCCGATGCCGCGACGGCCCCGCTCGAACAGCGGCGTGCCGATGGTGCTGATATTGCGCAGATAATACCGGTTGAAATACGGGTTGTTCAGCGCGCGGTAGATGCCCCCCACCCGGAACCCATGCGCAATGGTGCCCGCGCGGATCACGTCGTAATTGCCGAAATGCCCCGAAACCAGAATGATGGGCCGGTTCTGCGCCTTGGCCTCCTGCATGGCCTCCCAGCCCGGCCCGGTCACGGGGGCGGCCAGCGCCCGCTCCCGCAGCCCCTTGGGCGACAGCAGTTCCATCGCCATCCGCCCGATGTTCCGCGCCGTAGCGGCGGTCACGGCGGCGCGCTGCGCCTCGGTCATGGCGGGAAAGATCAGCCGCAGATTATCCTCGATCCGCGCACGATAGCCGGCCAGAGGCGCCACCACCCGCGCAAACACAAATCCGCCCAGCCTGACCCGCAGCCCGTAAGGCAACAGGTTCAAGGCTCCGACAAAGGTCAGAAAGACACCGTAAGGCGCAAGATCGGAGATCCGGGCCGCAAGGTCCCGGAACCGTTCCTGATTGTCGCGCGCCATCGTCTCTCCTGCCCCCGGGATCCTGAGGTCCGGTCCATGCGAACCACCCTGACCTCACATACTACCGGACGGCTTGCGGGGTAAAGCCTTTGCACCGGTCATGACAGCCGCCGCCACACGCCGCCGCGACAGGGGTCACCCCGAAACAGGAACGGCGCGCCAACCAAAGGTCAACGCGCCGCCCCCTTGTCTGTCACCATGCCGCAAGGGATGCCCCCGCGGCATCACGCCGGATCAGGCCAGATCGAAACGATCCGCGTTCATCACCTTGGTCCAGGCCGCCACGAAATCGCGGACGAACTTGTCCTTCGCGTCATCCTGCGCATAAAGCTCGGACAGGGCGCGCAGCTGCGAATTGGCCCCGAAGGCCAGATCGACGCGGGTGCCGGTCCATTTGACGGCACCGGTCTTGCGGTCGCGCCCCTCGAACAGCTGCTCCTCCTTGTCGACGGGCTGCCATGCGGTGTCCATATCCACCAGATTGACGAAGAAATCATTCGTCAACTGCCCCGGACGGGTGGTGAATACGCCATGCTTGGTGCCACCATGGGTCGCGCCCAGCGCCCGCATCCCGCCGACCAGCACGGTCATCTCGGGTGCCGTCAGCGTCAGCAACTGTGCCTTGTCGATCAGCAAAGCCTCGGCCGGGACGGTGTAGATGTCCTTGGCATAGTTGCGGAAACCGTCGGCGATGGGCTCCATCACCTCAAAGCCTTCCACATCAGTCTGCTCCTGGCTGGCATCCATCCGGCCGGGGGTGAAGGGCACATCGACGCGATGCCCCGCATCCTTGGCGGCCTTTTCGATGGCGGCGACACCGCCCAGCACGATCAGATCGGCCAGCGAGATCTTCTTGCCACCCGTGGCCGCCGCGTTGAACGCGGACTGGATCCCCTCCAGCACGCCCAGCACGCGGGACAGTTCGGCAGGCTGGTTCGCCGCCCAATCCTTCTGCGGTGCCAGACGCACACGGGCGCCATTGGCCCCGCCGCGCATGTCCGACCCACGGAAAGACGAGGCCGAGGCCCATGCCGTCATCACCAGATCCTGCACCGACAGACCCGAGGCCAGCAGCTTGGCCTTGAGCGACGCGATATCGCCCGCATCCACCAGCGGATGATCCACGGCCGGGATCGGGTCCTGCCAGATCAGGTCCTCTGCCGGCACTTCCTCGCCCAGATAGCGCGCCTTCGGCCCCATGTCGCGGTGGGTCAGCTTGAACCACGCACGCGCATAGGCATCGGCGAACTCCTCCGGGTTCTCATGGAAATGGCGCGAGATCGGCTCATAGATCGGGTCCATCTTCAGCGACATGTCGGCCGTCGTCATCATCGGCGGGTGCTTCTTGGACGGATCGTGCGCATCCACGACCATGTCCTCTTCCTCGCAGTTGATCGGCTGCCATTGATGCGCGCCCGCGGGGCTTTTCACCAGTTGCCAGTCATATTTGAACAGCACCTTGAAATAGCCCATGTCCCATGTCGTCGGGTTCGGCTTCCACGCGCCCTCGATCCCGGACGTGATCGTGTCGCCGCCCTTGCCGCTGCCATGGGTGCTGATCCAGCCCAGACCCATCTGGTGCATCGGGGCCGCTTCCGGCTCCGGGCCGACAAGCGCCGCGTCACCCGCGCCATGCGACTTGCCGAAGGTGTGCCCACCGGCCACCAGCGCCACGGTCTCATAGTCATTCATCGCCATCCGCGCAAAAGTCTCGCGCACGTCCTTGCCCGAGGCCACCGGATCGGGGTTGCCATTCGGACCTTCGGGGTTGACGTAGATCAGGCCCATCTGCACGGCGGCCAGCGGGTTTTCCAGCTCGCGCTCGCCGGTGTAGCGCATGTCACCCAGCCAGCTGTCTTCCTTGCCCCAATAGATGTCCTCTTCCGGCTCCCAGATGTCGGCACGACCGCCGCCAAAACCAAAGCACTTGAAGCCCATCGTCTCCATCGCGACGTTGCCCGCCAGGATGTAAAGGTCAGCCCAGGAGATCTGGTTGCCGTATTTCTGCTTGATCGGCCACAGCAGGCGGCGCGCCTTGTCCAGGTTGGCATTGTCCGGCCAGCTGTTGGTGGGCGCAAAACGCTGCGACCCGGTGCCGCCGCCCCCGCGCCCGTCAGCGGTGCGATAGGTGCCTGCGCTGTGCCATGCCATGCGGATGAACAGACCGCCGTAATGGCCCCAATCCGCCGGCCACCATTCCTTGCTGTCGGTCATCAGCGCCGCCAGATCCTTCTTCAGCGCCTTGAGGTCCAGCTTCTTGAATTCCTCGGCGTAGTTGAACGCCTCGCCCATCGGATCGACCTTGGCGGAATGCTGACTCAGGATCTTAAGATTCAGCGAATTCGGCCACCACTCGCGATTCGTGCGGCCCTTGTGCGTTGCGTTCGGGTTGACCGCCGCATGCATGACCGGGCATTTGCCGATGTCATTTCCGTCCATGTTTCTCTCCGATTTTTGTTGGTTCAAAGGGGTGTCCCACAAGTGGCGCGTCTTTGTGACAAGGGCATGCCCGCCCGTCACATGAGCCTTCCTCCTCCGGGAAACTGGAACTGTTCTAACAAAACAAAGCCATTAGTTTAAGTTGCATTTTCTCATCACAATTATAATCCAAGATTATGGATTTCCCGTCGCAGCCCAAGTTTTGCCAATGGCGCGGCCCAGCCCCGAAAATCGACCGTCCTGCGCCCTCCTGCCGCATCCTCAGAAAAGGAACGCGCCATATGTAGCTTTTCAAGTCGCGACGAGGCAGCGGTTTTGCGCCGGTCCCGCGACATGACGGTTTCAGGGCCCCCGACCGGGCCTTCTTTCAAGGCGGGCCACTCTGGCCCGAAGGAGCAACGACATGGAGATGATGGACACCCTCTTGCTGTCGCGGATTCAATTCGCGGCCAACATCTCGTTCCACATCCTCTTTCCCACGATCACCATCGCCTTGGGCTGGGTGCTGGTCTTTTTCAAATGGCGCTATGCCCGCACCGGGGATGCGGTGTGGATGGAGGCCTATTTCTTCTGGGTCAAGGTCTTTGCCCTCTCCTTCGCCATGGGCGTCGTCTCGGGCATCACCATGTCCTTCCAGTTCGGCACCAACTGGCCCGGCTTCATGGAAAGCGTGGGCAATATCGCAGGGCCGCTCTTGGCCTATGAGATCATGACCGCCTTCTTCATGGAGGCCGTGTTCCTCGGCATCATGCTCTTCGGCTTCAGCCGCGTGCCCGGATGGGCGCATACCGGGGCCACCGTTCTGGTCGCCGTGGGCACCACCATGTCCACCTTCTGGATTCTGGTCCTCAACAGCTGGATGCACACGCCGCAAGGCTTCGAGATGCGCGACGGCGTCGCCCATGCGACGGACTGGTTCGCCATCATCTTCAACCCCTCGATGCCCTACCGGCTTGTGCATGTGCTCTTGGCCTCCGGCCTCACCGTCGGCTTCCTCATCGCCGGGATCTCGGCCCTGCGCTGGGTAATGGGGGATCGCGGTGCCGAGGTGCGCAAATCCCTGCGGCTGGGTGCCATCATGGGCGCGGCCCTGATCCCCGTGCAGATCTATGCCGGAGACATGCACGGCTTGAACACGCTGGAATACCAGCCCGCCAAGGTCGCCGCGATGGAGGGCAACTGGGAGACGCGGGGCAATGTGCCGCTGCTCCTTTTCGCCCTGCCCGACGAGGAGGCGCGGATGAACCGCTTCGAGATCGGCATCCCCTCGGGCGCCAGCCTGATCCTGACCCACCGTCTGGATGGCGAGGTGCCGGGCCTCAACGATTTCGTGGCCGAAGATGGCACCGTCCTGCACCCGCCCGTCACAGCCGTCTTCTGGTCCTTCCGCGTGATGGTCGGCACCGGCATGGCGATGCTCGTGCTGTCATGGGCCGCCCTCTTCTTCATGCGCCGTGGCCGTGGCATCGAGGGGCTGCCCCGCCCCGTGCTCTGGGCCTTCCTGCCCATGGCCTTCTCGGGCTGGCTCGCCACCCTCGCGGGCTGGTACACGACCGAGATCGGCCGCCAGCCCTGGCTCGTCACCGGTGTCCTCAGCACTGATGCGGCGGTGGGTGACGTGCCCCCCGCGCTGGTCGCCTCGACCCTGGTCGCCTATCTGGTGATCTACGCCGCGCTGCTGGTCGCCTATATCGGCGTGCTGGTCTATCTGGCCCGGCGCAAGGCCAAGGGCCAGTCCACCGTCGAAGCTGGCCGCCCGGTCAGCGGCGCCATCCAGTCCATCCCGGCGGAGTGACCCCCATGACCGACATGCTTGGCGATCAGACCCTCACCCTGCCCGTGATCTTCGCCGCCCTGATGGGCCTCTCGATCCTGATCTATGTCGTCCTCGACGGCTTCGATCTGGGCGTGGGCATCCTCACCCCTCTGGCGGATGAGGCCCAGAAAGACCGCATGGTCGCCTCGATCGGCCCCTTCTGGGACGCGAACGAGACATGGCTGGTGATGGCCGTCGGCATCCTGCTGGTGGCCTTCCCGGCGGCGCATGGCGCGATCCTGACCGCGCTCTACCTGCCCGTCGCGATCATGCTGATCGGCCTGATCCTGCGCGGCACCGCCTTCGAGTTCCGCGCCAAAGTCGCCCTGCCCAAGAAGAACGCATGGAATATCGCCTTCTTCGCAGGCTCGATCATGACCTCTATGGCGCAGGGCTACATGCTGGGCTTTTACGTGATGGGTCTGGAACACAGCCTCGCCGCGCATGGCTTCGCGCTGCTCTCGGGCGTGTTCCTGACCGTGGGCTACAGCTTCATCGGCGCCTGCTGGCTGATCCTCAAGACCGAAGGCAGCCTGCAAAGGAAAGCCGTGTCATGGGCGCGCGGCGGCATCTGGGGCGTGATCCTGGGCGTGGGGGCCATTTCTCTGGCCACCCCGTTGGTCAGCGCCCGCATCTGGGAGCGGTGGTTCTCCGTGCCAGAATTCTTCCTCCTCGCCCCCCTGCCCCTGATGTCCGTCGCCGTCATCGTGGCGATCTGGGTCGTGCTGCGCCGCCTGCCCACCGCGAATGACAGCTTCGCATGGCTGCCCTTCGCGGGGGCCAGCGTGCTCTTCGTGCTGGCCTTCACGGGGCTGGCCTATTCCTTCTACCCCTATGTGGTGCCCGAAAGGCTGACCATCTACGAGGCCGCCTCCGCGCCCGAGAGCCTCTTCATCATCCTGATCGGCGCATTGGTCGTCTTCCCGATCATCGCGGCCTATTCGGCGCTCGCCTATTACATCTTCCGCGGCAAGGCCCGCGACCTGCGTTACGACTGAGCCCGCGCCCTGCAACGGTCACAGCACCGACAAGACGTTGTGACCGGACCGATCCGGGCGTAAGCTTCCGGCGTGCCGACAGAGATCAAAGCCAAGATGCGCCGCCCCACCAATCCGATGGCAATGACGATGGCGGGGCTCGTCGCAGCCTTCCTGTCGGGGAATGCGCCTGCACAAACCCCTTGCACCACCCTTGCCATCCCGGTCCTGCGCGTCGATCCCCCTCCCTCCCAATATGTCAGGTTCTGCACCGACCACCCGTCCGAATGTGCCCTGACGGGCGCGGCCGTCCTGCCCTTCAACCCCGCCCTGATCCGCCTGTTGTCCAGCGTGACCGCGGCGGTCAACAGCGACATTGATCTGGTTCCGGACCCTGATCGCGGGATCGAGGAAGACTGGGATCTGCCGCATGACTGCCAAGGTGACTGCGAAGACTTCGCTCTGGAAAAACGCCACCGCCTTGTCCAGTCCGGACTGCCCAGCGCCTCCCTCACAATGGCCATCGTCCAGCACGAAACGCGGCATTTCCCCCATGCCGTCCTCTTGGTCGAAACCGATGCCGGCACCTGGGTTCTTGACAACCTGTCCGACACCGTCATGTGCTGGGATGCCGTGCCCTACCACTTCGACAGACGCGAACAGCCGGGCGGGCAATGGTTGCGCTTCGCGCCTTAGCCACCGATGGACGGCCCGCGCCTTGCCCGCCATCCGACACGGCTCATCAACAGGAGGGTCGCCATGCGCGCAGCGGCTACAGTCATCGCCCTCATCCTCTGGGCAACCGCGCCCCTGCCCACACAGGCCAGCACCCTCTGCACGCTTCTGACAGACGCGCAGACAGGCGCCACCCTGCTGGAGCAGGGCGATTGCGCCACCCGCGTCACCCCGGCCTCGACCTTCAAGATCCCGCTCGCCGTCATGGCCTTCGACGCAGGAGTGCTGACCAGCCCCGACAGCCCCATCCTGTCCTTTCGCCCCGGCGACCCGGACTGGGGCGGCGCGCTGTGGATGCGTGACACATCCCCCGCCGACTGGATGCGTCATTCGGTGGTCTGGTATTCGCAACGCCTGACCCGCGCGATGGGCGCCGACAGCCTCACCCGCTACGCGCAGGACTTCGGCTATGGCAATGCCGATCTCTCCGGTGATCCCGGTTTCGACAACGGGCTGGAGCGGGCGTGGATCGCCTCCTCCCTGACCATCTCTCCACGCGAGCAAGCCGCCTTCCTGCGCGCGCTTCTGCGCGACGCCCTGCCCGTGACGCGCGCCGCCATGGCCCAAAGCCGCGCCCTGCTTGAAACCCATCAAAGCGCGGGCTGGAACCTGCACGGCAAGACCGGCACCGCCTATCCCCGCCGTGCGGATCGCAGCTTTGACTATGCGCGGGGCTGGGGCTGGTATGTCGGCTGGGCGACGCAGGCCGACCAGAGCGTGATCTTCGTCCGCCTCACACAGGCCAGCCACCGCAGGACCGTGTCCCCCGGCATCCTGACCCGCGACGGCCTCCTGCAAGACTGGCCGACCCTCGCCCCCCGCTAGGGCGAAACCCGCCGCGCCCCCTTCACCGTTCCCCAAATACTCACAACTGCTCAGGGGGCGGTTCAGGCGCGACGGGGCTTTGCGTCACGCCGCCTGCGACAGCCCCGTGCCATGCGCCAGCAGGGTCCATCCGCCCGCCTCATAGCGGCGCACGGCGCCCTCGGCCGCATCCGATGCGATCAGCGCCAGCCAGCCATTGTCGAACAGCGCCTTCACGCCGGGATGACGCTCCAGAATGTCCGAAATCGCCGCAACCGGGGCCTCGATCATCACGGTCAGCCGCAGCGGGTCGTGGCGCAACATCTCGCCGTCATGCACCGATTGCCACGGCAGGCCCGCGCGCAGCATCCCGCCATTGCCCTCGATCACCCCGATCCCGCCGGTCACGTTATGCAGCAGCTTGTTGCCCGCACCATAAGCCGCGGGTGCCACCGAGGATCCGTAATACTGCAACGAGATCCAGCTCGCCACCACCACAGGCGCGGTCATGATCAGTTCCAGCACGCCAAAGCCGGTGTCCGCCTGCCAGTCATAATCATGCAGGAAGGCCCGCCCGCCCAGATCAACGCGCAGCGTATGGCCGCGCGGGGCCGCGATGAAGGCGGCACAGCCCGCCAGACCCCATTCCGGCCGCAGCTCCGACCAGTCACCGCCGCGCAGGGCCATCGCCTCGGGACTGTGCGCCCGTGGCAACCGCGCGGCGCGCTCGGTCCGCGCGATGGCCCCGGCCCGGTCCAGCGCCACCCGCAGCCGCGCCAGATCGGCGGCATGCTCCGGCAGGGGCGCATCCTCGAACAGCGTCACCTTGTCCGACACCGTGTCATGCAGCCCCGCGACAAAGCGCGTCTCCTGCGGAACCTCGATCCCTTTCGCCACCAAGCCCGCGCGCACCGCATCATCGTTCAGCAGCCCCGCCAGCAGCCGCGCGTTCACATCGCCCGCATGCCCGCCACAGGCCCCGCATTGCAGCGCGCTGGCATGGGGCGCATTGGTTACCCCGGCACCATGCCCCGCGATCAGCACCAGCCGTGCGAACCCGGTCGTCAGCGACATCGCCCCAAGGATCGCCGCCGCCGCATCGACCTGCGCGGCCAGCGGCAGATCGGCCACCGGGGCCGGGTCCTGCGCCACCGGCTTGGCCCGCGCCACGGTATCCTTCAGCAGCTTGCCCACATAAAGCGGCCCCGCCGCCTCGACAAAGGCAAAGGCCGAGACCGAGGCCATGCGGAACCGTCCCCAGGCGCGCGTGGCACGGGCACTGATCCGCTGGCCCAGATCATCATCCGCCCAGCCGCGCGATTCCGTGGCGACACCGGGCTTGAGCAGAACCGGCGCCCGCGCCTCGATCACATCCGAGGCAAAGCCCCGATGCGCCGCCGCCAGCCCGAAGAACCCGGCAAAACCGATGGTCTGGATGCCCGCATCCGTCCCCTCCAAGGCGCGCCGGAACACTTCCGACCGCACGTCGATGCAGAAGGCCGCCTGAATGGCGGGCGGCATCTCGACCGCGGGGCTGGGTTGCGCCGCCAACCGCGACAGAAGCCGCGCCTCCTCGGACCGCTCCAGCGCATCCTGCAACGCCTCGTCGATCAGATCGTCCTGATCGGGAACCACAGGGGTTGCAAAGCGGACCAAGGCCCCCTCCCACCCTTTGGCCAATTGCGGGCCATGGGCCTCCAGCAGCAGCATGTCCCAGATCATCCGGATCACCAGCATCTCGAACAGCACCGTGTCGCGCCCGCCATCCCGCGCTGCCAGCCAGTCGATATGCCGCGCATATTGCCCCCAGCCCTGCAAATCCATCAACAGCCGCTGGAAATAGGTCCGCGCGTTCCACGGCGTCACCCCCAGGGCCTGACAGGCCTGGGCAAAGGCCGCGCGCGGGTCCTGCGGCAGCGCCGCGACGCGACCGCATATCCCCGGCAGACCCGCGATCCCCGGCAAAAGATCCCGGGTCGCGAAGGCCTTCCATGAGGCATAGGCCGATCCATCCGGTGCCGGCCACAAGGCTTGCCCCTGATCGAAATGCGCCGCCGCCCATGTCCCGATCCGGTCCTCGACCAGTTCCGCCAACCGCTGCCCCGTCTGCGCCGCAGCCAGTTCGGCCACCGTCGGCAAGGGCGCGGGCTGCGGCGTGGGCCGCGTCAACGCGGCCTCGATTTCGGCCATGCGCAAACCGCGCGCCTGCGCCGCGGCTTGCAGCGTGGCCCGGTCCATCCGGCCCTCGGCCAAAGCTGCGGCATAATCCGCCCGGTCGCGGAAGATGCGGATACCCGCCACCCGCGCCAGAAGGGCCGCCGTCTGCGCCCGCCCCTGCCCGGCCTGCCCCAGAAAGGGATTGACCGCGACCGTCGCCGCCAAGGGAAAGGCGGGCGGGATCAGCGTGGCGGCCTCATGCGCGGCGGCAAAGATTTCCAGCTGAGGCCCGGTGAAAAGCTGCGAAGGGGTCGTCATGGCATCATCCTTTCGACGCGCGCCACTGACCGATCAGCCGGTCCGTCAGCGCATTGAGGTAAAGTCCATTCATCAGATGCACCCGCAGGCCCATGGCCGCCGGATGCCCCGCCCATAGCGGGAAAGTCGCCTGCGCGACCGAGGCCAGCCCGAAACTGGCCAGCGCCAGCACCAGCGTCGCCCAGATCAACCCATCAGGGGCCGGCGGCAGCGGCAGCGTGCCCGCCGCCAGCGCCGTGATCCCGGTCTGCAGCGAGAAATAGGCCACCGTCGCCGCCCCCGACATCGCCACCGTGCGGATCGTCAGCGGCCACGGCGCCAGATCCGCCAGACCCTGCGCGATCAGATAGGCCACCCCGAAGATCAGGATCGCCCCCAGCGCCACGGTCTGCGGCGGCTTGTCCATGATCCCGAACAGCACCCCGACCGCGCCATAGATCACCAACGCCAGCCCAAAGGCCCGCATCACCGCGCGCAGATCAGGCACCGCCACCGGACCGGGTCGCCGGATGCGCGCCACCTGCTCGACCGCCCCGCCCGAAGCCAGAAAGGCATGCGCCTTGTAAAGCGAATGGGCCACGATATGCAGCAGGGCCAGCGGGAACAGCGCCAGACCGATCTGCAAGACCATGAACCCCATCTGCGCGCAGGTGGACCAGGCCAGCGCCGTCTTGACCGATGGCTGCGTCAGCGCCACCGCCGCGCCCACCAGCGCGCTGAACCCGCCGATCAGCGCCAACAGCGCCAGCACACCGGGGGCCGCCAGCAACACATCGGCAAAGCGGATCAACAGAAAGCCGCCCGCATTCACCACACCTGCATGCAGCAGGGCGGATACAGGCGTCGGCGCCTCCATCACTTCCGTAAGCCAGCCATGCGTCGGGATCAGCGCCGACTTGAACACCGCCGCCACCGCCAGCAGCAGCGCCGCCAGCCACAGCGTGCCCGGCACCTGCCCCGCCTGCACGGCCGCCGCGATCACGCCGATATCGGCCGTCCCGAAGCCGTGGATCAGCACCCCGGCCGCAACCAGCAAGGCCGTCGTGCCCGCGATCCCGCTCAGGGTCTTTTTCCGCGCCGCCCGCTGCGCGCGGGGCCGGTCCGGATAGAACAGCAACAGACGATGCAGCCCGACGCCCACCACAGCCCAAGCCAGCACCAGTTGCACCAGATTGCCCGCACTCACCAGCAGCAGCACCGCCGCCAGCGTGGCCGACATCGTCGCCATGAAATGCCCCTGTCCGCCCTCGCCGTCCAAGGCGGTGCGCGCATAGCGCAGCACGATCCAGCCCACAAAGGACACCGTGCCCAGCATCGCGACCGACACGATGTCGATCCGCACGGAAAACGCCAATCCCAGCGGACCGGGCAGACCGGCTGTCGACGGCCCCTGCAACGCCAACATCACCGCGGCCCCGACAGCCGCAAGGATCGCCACGCAGGCCGCAGCTTCGGGCAGGCGCAGCCGCGCGCCCTCGCGCGCCACCGGCCGCAGCACCAGATCAAGGGCCACCAGCGCAAGGACAAGCGGGCCAAGGTAGGGAAGAAATGTCATGTCATCTGCTCCTGAAGAAACTGCCCTCAGGTAACATCGCCAGATTGCTTTAAAAAATTCATTGTTTTTACAATATCGTTCTGTTTAGTAAATATATGGCTGATCTCAACTATCATCATCTGCGCTATTTCCGCGAAGTCGCGCATGAGGGAAATCTGACCCGCGCAGCCGGGCGCCTGAACCTGTCGCAATCCGCTTTGTCCATCCAGATCAAACAGTTGGAGGATCGGCTGGGCCATCCACTCTTCACCCGTGCCGGGCGGCGGCTGACTCTGACCGAAGCGGGGCGGATCGCGCTCGACCACGCTGACCGCATCTTCGGCGCGGGCGAGGAACTGATCGCCACCCTGCGCCAGACGGGCGAGGCGCGCCAGACCCTGCGCATCGGCGCCCAGTCGACGCTCTCGCGCAACTTTCAGCTGGCCTTCCTGCGCCCCGCGCTCGCCTCCGGCGAGACCGAGATCATCCTGCGGTCCGGCAGCAATGCCGTGCTGATGGAGGCGCTGGCCGATCTGGCGCTCGATGTGGTGCTGACAAACGAGCCGCCGCATCGCGAGGGCGGGCTGGACCTCATCACCCATCGCCTCGACGAACAGCCCATCGGGCTCTATGGCACACCCGCGCGCATGCACCATCCCTCACTGGCCGCGATGCTGACGCATGAGCCTGTCATCCTGCCATCCGAAAGCACGATCCGCAGCGGCTTTGACAGCCTTGTCGCACGGCTGGGCATCACCGCCCGCATCGTGGCCGAGGTGGACGACATGGCCATGGTCCGCCTTCTGGCGCGCGAGGATGTGGGCCTCGCCATCGCCCCTGCCGTCGTTCTGACCGACGAGATCCGCGCAGGGCTTCTGCAATCCGCCCCCTTCGCGCTCGACATCGTCGAAGGCTTCTACGCCGTCACCGCGCGGCGCAGCTTCCCCCATCCCCTGCTGCGGACCCTGCTGGACGGCTGATCCCCGCTGTCAAGGACCAACCCCGCGCTCTGGTTGAGAATTATCCCCCTGATCAAGGCGAAGAAACCGTCTGGGTTGAATTGCGTCCCCCCGGCTGGTCGCCTATATACGGCCCGTCCTTGGTCTCGGGACGTCACGAGACCGTGTCCTGATAGGGAGAGAGTAACATCATGGATCGTCGTTCATTTCTGAAAACCTCGGCGCTGGGTGGCACCGCTGCCGCCGCAAGC
This sequence comes from Seohaeicola sp. 4SK31, assembly GCF_028802875.1. Classification (NCBI taxonomy): domain Bacteria; kingdom Pseudomonadati; phylum Pseudomonadota; class Alphaproteobacteria; order Rhodobacterales; family Roseobacteraceae; genus Seohaeicola; species Seohaeicola sp. 4SK31. The sequence continues at coordinate 24,030 of NZ_JARAMP010000023.1, forward strand.
ACCCTGGCCGCCCCCGCCATCGCACAGGGCAACATCACCTGGCGCATGGTCACCACATGGCCCAAGAACTTCCCCGGCCTTGGAATCGGCGCGCAGCGTCTGGCCGACCGCATCACTGCCGCCACCGATGGCGCGCTGACCGTGCAGCTTTTCGCCGCCGGCGAAATGGTCCCCCCGCTGCAAGCTCTGGACGCCGTCATCGACCAGACCGCCGAGATGAGCCACGGTGCCGCCTACTACTGGCAGAACAAATCCGTCGCCCTGTCCTATTTCACCGGCGTGCCCTTCGGCATGACCTCGCGCGAACTGACGGCCTGGGTCCGCCACATGGGCGGTCAGGAACTCTGGGACGAGATCTATGACCAGTTCGGCCTGCAAGGCTTCCTGTCGGGCGACACCGGCACACAGGCCGGCGGCTGGTTCCGCAACGAACTGACCGGCGTCGAAGACGTGCAGGGTCTGCGCTTCCGCACCCCCGGTCTGGGTGGTCAGGTCTGGCAGAAGATCGGCGCATCCGTGACCAACATGGCCGCCGGCGAGATCTTCGCAGCCCTGCAATCCGGCGCGCTCGATGCCGCCGAATTCGTGGGCCCCTACAACGATCTGGCCCTCGGCTTCCACCAGGTCTGCAAGCACTACTACACCTCCTCCTTCACCGAGCCGGGTCTGGCGACCGAACTCGTCGTGGATAAGGCCAAGTTCCAGGCCCTGCCCGCGAACATTCAGGAGATCGTGCGCAGCTGCTGTGCCGCCGAATATGACAACACCGCCGCCGACTTCGCCGCGAATGACCCGCGCGCGCTGCAAACGCTGGTGAACGATCACGGTGTGACGCTGCACTCCTCCTTCCCGGACAGCATCCTTGAAGGCGCCGCCAAGGCCGCAGCCGAGATCATCACCGAACTGCGCGACAGCAGCGACCCGCTGGTCAAGCGCACCACCGAAAGCTTCATCGAATCGCTGAACATCGTGCGTCAAAAGACCGAAGGCACCGATGCGGGCTTCGTCGCCGCGCGCGAGAAGTATTTCAAGATCTGATCCGTTCAGATCACGCAAACAAAAGGCCCGGAGGAAACTCCGGGCCTTTTTCCGTGTCACACGATCCCGCGCGCCTGCGTCAATACAGAACCGACGGCAGCCATGTCACGATACCGGGGAAGATGAACAACAAGGCAATCGCCACGATCTGCAGGATCACGAAGGGCACCGCGCCGCGATAGATCTGCATGGTCGAGATCGAATTCGGCGCCACGCCCCGCAGGTAGAACAGCGCAAACCCGAAGGGCGGCGTCAGGAAGGACGTCTGCAGGTTCACCCCCACCATCACCCCCAGCCAGACCGGATCGATTTCCAGCCCCAGCAGCACCGGCGCCGTGATCGGGATCACGATGAAGATGATCTCGAACGTGTCCAGAATGAAGCCCAGCACGAACATGATCACCATGACCGCGATCATCGCCCCCGTGGCGCCACCGGGCAGCCGTGTCAGGAACTCCTCGACCAGATTGTCGCCCCCCATCTGGCGGAACACGATGGCAAAGATCGACGCCCCGAACAGGATGACAAAGATCATCGAGGTGATCGTCGCCGTCGCCACCGCCGTCTGGCGCAGCACGCCAAAGCTCAACCGCCAGCGCAGCGCCGCCAGAAGCGTGGCCCCCACAGCCCCGACCGAGGCCGCCTCGGTCGGCGTGGCGATCCCGCCCAGGATCGACCCCAGCACGGCCACGATCAGCGCCAGCGGCGGCACGAAGGCGGTCATGATCTCGCGCCCCAGATCCTTGCGATCCTCGGGCGCCACGGGCGTCGCCGGGCAGCTTGTCGGATCGGTGATCGCCTTGAACACGATGAAGCCCAGATACAGCCCCACCAACAGCAGCCCCGGAAAGAACGCCCCCGCGAACAGATCCCCCACTGACACCGACGTGGGCGCGAAATTGCCCTTGGACATCTGCACCTGCGAATGGATGCCAGCGATCATGTCGCCCATGAAGATCAGCACCGTGGAGGGCGGAATGATCTGCCCCAGCGTGCCGCTTGCACAGATCACACCCGTCGCCAGCGCAGGCCTGTAGCCCGCCTTCAGCATCGCCGGCAGCGAGATCAGGCCCATCGTGACCACCCTCGCGCCCACCACCCCCGTGGATGCCGCCAGCAGCGCCCCCACGATGACCACCGAAATGCCAAGCCCGCCACGCAGATTGCCGAACAGCTTGCCCATGGTCAGCAGCAATTGCTCGGCGATGCTGGACCGCTCCAGCATCACGCCCATGAAGATGAACAGCGGCACCGCCACCAGCACCTCATTGGTCATGTAACCGATATACCGTCCCGCCAGCGCGCCGAAATTGGACGGATCAAAGACGCCATATTGCATCCCGATCAGCGCAAAGATCAACGATGTGCCGCCAAGGGTGAAGGCCACCGGAAAGCCCAGCATGAGCATCCCGATGACACCGAAAAACATCAGACCCGCAAGGATCTCGCCGATAAGCACAGGATCCATTGCGATCACTCCGTCTCGTATTTGTAGCGGAAATCTTCCGGGATCAGATCCTCGCGCCGCGCCAGGATCAGGATCGACCGGATCAGCATGGCGATCCCCTGCATCGCAACCAATCCGGCAAAGGCCAGAATGAAGCTCCGCAGCACGAACAGCCCCGGCATCCCGCCGACATTGGCCGAGGCCTCGAACCGCCCCCAGGACCGCATCACATTGGTGAAGGAATAGGTCCAGACGATATACATGAAGGGCAACAGGAAGATCAGCACGCCGATCAGGTCCATGATTGCCTTCGCCCGGGTCGAGGCCGTGCGAAAGAAGATGTCCACCCGCACATGATCATTGCGATACAGCGCAAAGGCCGCCACGGCCGTGAACATGGCCCCGTTCATCCAGACATACAGATCCTGCATCCAGAGCCGCGTGTTGCCAAAGAAATACCGCTCGATCACCACCCAGAAACACACAGCGAAAATGCCCACGGCCAGCCACGAGAATGTATGGCCCACGATGATGTTGATCCGGTTGATCACCCGCATCAGGATGGCAAGATATGCCACGTCGGTTCCTCCTTCTGATCCCCTCGGCAGCCCGCGCCACCTTGGGAAAGGGACAGTGCCCCTTCCCGCTCGGCCCCAGCGTATGGGCTGTCTGGCCCCCTCTCGTCAACCGCAATCCGACTGAAATCATCGGCTTTCCGGACCGCCACGCGGCGCGCCTCAGGTGCGGGACAGGGCAGATGGGCTGGCCACGCGCGGGCCGTCTTTCGCCGACAAGGACAGTCGCGGCCCACAGGATGCGACGCCCCGAAACTGCCTGAAAAACAGGCAACACCGCCACAGAACAAGGCAACGGTGCCGCGTCCCCCCTTGCCTTGGCAGGCCGGGTCACGCCATCCTCTGCCCGGAACAGCAGCCACGCCATCAGGTCCGCCATGACATCCCCGTCCACGCCGCCCGGCATCGGGCACAATCAGGACCCCGCCCCGGTCAGCCTGTGGCATAAGCACATGTGGGAACGCGCCCGCGCCGAACAGCCGGACCGACGCCTGCCGCTGGCCGTGGTCAGGATGCGGATGGCGCGGGCCGCGGAACTGGGAATGGGCTATGCTGAATATGCCGCCCTCTATCGCACGGCGGGGCGCGATCCGGCGGGGCTTCTCTTCACCCCCGGCGCGCTGCACCTGCGTCTGAAACGGCGGCTGGAAATCCCCGATACCGTGCGCAGCCATCTGGCGCGACTGGGGACCTGTCATCTGCTGGCCCTCGCGCCCGAGGGCGAACACCCCACGGAATTTCTGGAAGAACTGCGCGAGGTGTCGAACCTGCCCTTCGCGGCGGCGGCGGCCATGCCTGCGGCCACGGCGCCCTGGCCGGTGCTGGCCAGCGTCGTGCGCGCCGCACTCGACCCGCTGCGCCTGCCCGGCACGGCCATCGCCCTCATCGGCGCGGCGGCCTCCGAGGCGCGGCTTTGCGACAGCCTTGTCACGGCGGGGCGGCTGGCAGGCGTGCTGGACCGCGACGCCTATTTCCGCCCCGCCGCCTGACGGATCAGGCTGTTTCGTTCGCGATCTTGTCCTGCGTGCGCAGATCGAAATCGCTGGCGTCATGGCGCTCGTGCAGTTGCAGCTCCGGCTCGCCGAAGGCCCGGTTCACCATCCGCCCGCGCTTGACCGCAGGGCGCGCGTCGATCTTTTCCGCCCAGGCGACAACATGCGTGTACGAGGCCACGTCCAGGAACTCGGCCGCATTGTAAAGCCGCCCCAGCACCAACTGCCCATACCAGGCCCAGATCGCCATGTCGGCAATCGTATACTCATCCCCCGCCATATAGGCATGATCCGCCAGATGCCGGTTCAGCACGTCCAGCTGGCGTTTGGCCTCCATCGCGAAACGGTCGATGCAATATTCGATCTTCTCGGGCGCATAGGCGTAGAAATGGCCAAAGCCACCGCCCAGATAAGGCGCGCTGCCCATCTGCCAGAACAGCCATGACAGGCACTCGGTCCGCGCCGCGTGATCCAAAGGCAGGAACGCCCCGAATTTCTCCGCCAGATACAGCAGGATCGCCCCGGATTCGAACACCCGCTGGGGTTTGTCGCCACTGTGATCCATCAGCGCCGGGATCTTGGAATTCGGATTCACCTCAACGAACCCGCTGCCGAACTGGTCGCCCTCGTTGATGCGGATCAGCCAGGCGTCATACTCGGCCCCCGTGTGACCTGCGGCCAGCAATTCCTCGAACATCACCGTGACCTTCACGCCATTGGGCGTGGCCAGCGAATACAGCTGGAACGGATGCTTGCCGACCGGCAGCGCCTTGTCATGGGTCGCGCCTGCGGTGGGTTTGTTGATATTGGCGAACTGGCCGCCATTGCCGGGTGTCCATGTCCACACTTTGGGGGGGGTATAGCTCATCTCTCACTCTCGCTTCGTTACGGGGTCTGGCCGCAACCTAGGCCAAGCTGCGACAAAGTGCACCCCTTCCCCGAACGCAGTTGCGTGAGGACTCAGTGCTCCCTTTCCGGATGCCAATAGCGCTGCATCATCAGATAGGTGAAAGAGGCCGACCACGTGATCAGCGGGAACCCGTTCAAGGCTTCCAACCCCACGATGATGCGGATGGGCCCGACAGGGTGCACCTCGCCAATCCCCAGCGTGGTGTAACTTGTCAGCGAGAAATAGAAATAATCCGTCACCGTCCCGGTAAACAGCCCCTCGATGCTGCCGAACACCGGAAAGTGCAGCAGCGCGGCATAGGCCGCCGCATATAGCCCCACCTCAAGGATATGCCCGATCAGACAGGCCACGATCACCACCAGAACGCGCTGCCGCGCCCGGATGGGCAGATCCGGCAGCATCTTGCCCGTGATACGCAGAACCTCGTAATGGATCAGAACGGTGGCCCCGATCAGGACCAAAGCCATCAGCCCGGTCACCAGCAGGATCATGCAGCCCGCCCCAACACCTCAGGCCGCGGCCTGATCACTCGGCCCATTCCCAAGGCCGGGTGAAGGCCCCCAGAACATGCCCCACTTCCTCGTCATGCACCACGCCGGTGCGCCGCACCCGCGCCACCAGACCGCGCTTCTTGTCGTCCACGACCTCCACGACCTGCGCGTTCATCTTCGCCTCGTCCAGCGCGGCATTGTAGACACGCGTGATCGCACGCTTGCGCAGATCGGGCTTGAACACCTTGCCCACCGCCGTTTTCGGCAGTTCCGCCAGAACTTCGACATGTTTCGGCTGCGCCGCCCGCTCATGCACATGCACGCGGCAATGCTCGACCAGTTCCGCCCCCGTCACGGTCGCGCCCGCCACCAGTTCGACATAGGCGCAGGGCAATTCCCCCGCATGGGCATCCGGCTGTCCGATCGCGCCCGCAAAGGCCACGTCCTTATGCGCCAGCAAGGCCTCCTCGATCTCGGCGGGGTCGATATTGTGCCCGCCCCGGATGATCAGATCCTTGGCCCGCCCCGTGATCCACATATAGCCATCCGGGTCGATCCGGCCCAGATCGCCGGTCCGCAGATACTTGCCATAATGGTAAAGATCGCGGTTCTTGTCCTCTTCGGTATAGGTGTTGCCCGCCCAGACACCGGGGCTGGCGATACAGATCTCGCCCACCTCGTCCACCGCGCAATCCACCACATCGCCGCCCACGGTCTTGAGGATCTTCACATCCGTATAGGGGAAGCGGATACCGACCGACCCCACCTTCTTCTCGCCATCCACCGGGTTCACGGACACAAGGCAGGTCGCCTCGGTCAGACCATAGCCCTCGACGATGGTCACCCCCGTCGCCGCCTCGAACCGCTTGAACAGTTCCAGCGGCAGCGGCGCCGAGCCCGAGAACGAGGTCTTCACACTCGACACATCCGCATTGACCGGCCGCTGCATCAGCGCCGAAATCGCGGTGGGCACGGTGATGATGAAGGTGATCTTCCAGCGCTCGATCAGCTTCCAGAAATTGTCGAACACGCCTTCCCCGCGATATCCCGCAGGCGTCGGAAACACCACATGCGCGCCGGATTTCACCACCGCCATCAGGATCACATGACAGGCGAACACATGAAACAGCGGCAAGGGGCAGATCACGTTATCCTCCGGCGTGAACAGCAAGGTGCCCCCCAGCCAGCCGTTATAGATGATCCCCGAATAGCGATGCTGCGCCACCTTGGGCATGCCCGTCGTGCCGCCCGTGTGGAAATAGGCCGCGACCCGGTCCCCCGCACTGTCGGCAAAGGACAGCGTCTTGGACTGGCGCGCCACCTCGGCGTTGAAATCCTTGACATCGGCATGATGGTTGCCGGGGTTCTTGGGCCGCACCAGCGGCACGATCCACGATTTCGGCGGCGTCAGATAGCGGTTCAGATCGACCTCAAGCACCGTATGCACGCCGGGTGCATGGCGCACGGCCTCGGCCGTCTTTTGCGCCACATCGGTCTTGGGAAAGGCTTTCAGCGTGACCACGACCTTCGCCTTCGTCTCCCGCAGGATCGAGGCGATCTGTTCGGGTTCCAGCAGCGGGTTGATCGGGTTGATGATCCCCGCAATCGCGCCCCCCAGAATGGTCAGCACCGTCTCGTTGCAATTGGGCAGGACACAAGCGACCACATCCCCCTCGCCGATCCCCAATGACCGGAACAGGTTCGCCGTCTGACAGGTCTTCTCATGCAGCTGCGTCCATGTCAGCGTCTCCGCCTTGTCGGTCGGCCCGCTCAGCAGTTGAAAGGTGACAGCCTTGCCCAAAGGCACCTTGTCCCGCGTCTGGGACAGCATCTGGTAAAGCGTCTTGGGCACGTCCCGGTCAGCCCAGGGCATTTCCTGCTCAAGCGCAAGCGTATCGGCAACAGATGCAAAACCCATCTCGGTCCTCCCACTAGGGCCGCATGGCGGCCCGCACCTCATCCTCGGGGTATAATGTGAAAGGGTTTGCGTCAGGTTACAAGTGTTCAGCACCAAAGGTGGCGTGACGTTAGCATGGCTTGCGTCATCCGGAACGGCCCGCCGCCCCCTCTCGCGCCCGGTGTTGCGCCATGCTACCACGACCCCATCAGCAAGAGGAGGAAGACCCCATGACCCCATCCCGTGTTCCCGAAGCCCTGTTTCGCACGCGGGTGCGCAATCCCGCACTGCCCGGTGACAACCCCTTTGAATGGCGCGACGTCACCACCGCCGAGGTTTTCGCAGGCAAGCGCGTGGTCCTCTTCGCCGTCCCCGGCGCCTTCACCCCGGCCTGTTCCGAAAGCCACCTGCCCGGCTTCGAACGGCTCCATGACGACTTCATCGCCCTTGGCGTGGACGAGGTGATCTGCCTTGCCGTCAATGACGCCTTCATCATGCACCAATGGGCGCGCAGCCAGAGCATCGCAAAGGTCCGCATGCTGCCCGATGGAAATGGCGAATTCACCCGCAAGATGGGCATGCTGGTGGACCGCTCCAGCACCGGTATGGGCCTGCGCAGCTGGCGCTACGCCATGCTGGTCGAGGATGGCGAGATCGTGAAGCTCTTCGCCGAACCCGAGCTGCGCGACAACCCGCCCGGCGTGCCGGTCACCGTCTCGGACGCGCAAACCATGCTGGATTTTATCCGCAGTCAATACGCACCGTAGGGTGCGTGCTTGCACGCACCCTTTGTTGATGCGGAGGGCGGGACGTGGTGCGTGCTTGCACGCACCCTACGGCTACCGTCACCCGGCAATGCCAGCGGATCGGCAGGGTTGCGTCACCGGGGATATGGGCATCGTGGCCACAAAACACCCGTGACACGCTGGCCGCCCGCCCCCCACCCCGCAGCACAGTCCACCGGTTGATCCGATGCCGCCAGTTGGGACTCGTGACCACGCCTGACCGGCGGCTGATCGCGCGGCCGCTCGCGGATGTTTCACCCAATCAACCGTTGAAAACCCGCAGCCACTCCTTACCTGCAAAGGGACAAAAAGTTGTATGGTTGAGGAAGGGAAATCACATGCAATGCCCTGTAGACGGAGAAGTGCTCGTCATCGCCGAACGTAGCGGTGTCGAGATCGACTATTGCCCCAAATGCCGTGGCGTCTGGCTTGATCGTGGCGAGTTGGACAAGATCATCGGCGCGGCAGCGCAAGCGGCTCCGCAAGCCCCGCAGGGCGGCTATGATCGCGGCTATCAGGACTCGCGCCCGCACAAGAAAAAGCGCGAATCCTTCCTGAGCGATCTTTTCGACTTCTAAGGCGGCACAGACCAAGGGATCAGCCGTAGGGTGCGTGCTTGCACGCACCATTTGTTGATGCGGAGGGGGGGGGTGGTGCGTGCAAGCACGCACCCTACGGCTACTTATGCCCCTGCCAAGACTGCCGCTTCAGGGTGCAGGTTTGCCAAGTCGTCCCTGACCTGCAAGCCCGCGCCCGTGCTGCATCAGACCCGCGACCAGCGGCCAAATCACCTTGGATTCGTTAAAAAATTCCTAACGCGAGCCGCCAAGCTATTGAAATCATTCAATCTGGAGAATGTCCCACGATGGGACATTCCCCAAAACAAAAGGCCGCCCCAAGGCGGCCCCCTGCCCGTCATGCTCTCAGGATCAGGCGGATTTGCCGCCCGGAATCCGCAAGACCTGCCCGGGATAGATCTTGTCCGGATGGGTCAGCATCGGCTTGTTGGCCTCGAAAATCTCGTTGTAGCGGTTGGCGTTGCCCAGCGTCTTCTTCGCGATGGCCGACAGGGTATCGCCCTTCTCGACCGTGTGGAACACCGCGTCCTCGGCCTCATCCGCCTCGACCGCCGCGACCCCCTCGACATTGCCCACGGCAAGGATCACCTTCTCACGCTCCTCAGCGGACAGGGTGCCCCCCGACACCTTGACGGTGTCGCCCTCGACCGTGATCTCGGCGCCCTTGGTATCAAGGCCCAGATCGGCCACTTCCTTCTTCAGCGCCTCGGCACTGGGCGCAGCCTCACCGCCCCCAGCCACCTTCTTGCCGGATTTCTTCCAGAAATTGAATAGTCCCATATCTTTGTTCCTCCCCTGACCAATACCCGCGAAATGCCGGGTCACATTGCACCGGGCAAAGTGTCTGCCACCCCGCAGTGTCAGGCAAGTCCTATTTCAGGCCGCAAAGGCCCCGTCGGTGAATTGCAGCCGAGCAAGGCGCGCATAAAGCCCGCCTTCCGCCACCAGCGCGTCATGGGTGCCCTGCGCCACGATGCGGCCCCGGTCCAGTACGATGATGCGATCGGCCTTCTTCACCGTCGCCAGACGATGCGCCACGATGATCGTGGTCCGCCCCTTGGACAGCGCGTCCACCGCCTGCTGCACCGCCCGCTCGCTTTCCGCGTCCAGCGCGGATGTGGCCTCGTCCAGCAACAGCACCGGCGCGTCGCGCAGGATCGCGCGGGCAATCGCGATGCGCTGCTTCTGCCCCCCCGACAGCATCACGCCGCGCTCACCGACCTGCGCGTCATAGCCGTCGGGCAGCGCCATGATGAAATCATGCGCCGCCGCAGCCCTCGCCGCCGCCTCGACCTCGGCATCGGAGGCATCGGGGCGCCCGAAGCGGATGTTCTCGCGCGCGGTGGTGGCGAAGATCACCGGGTCCTGCGGCACCAGCGCCATGTGGTGGCGGAAATCCTCGCGCCGCATCGTGTCTAGCGCGACACCGTCCAGCAGGATACGGCCTGCGGTCGGATCGTAGAAGCGCAGCAAGGTCTGGATGATCGTGGTCTTGCCCGCCCCCGAAGGACCGACCAGCGCCACGGTTTCGCCGGGTTCGATCACCAGATCGACCTGATCCAGTGCCGGGATCTCGGGGCGCGCGGGGTAACGGAAGCTGACCCCCTCATAGGTGATGCGCCCGCGCACCGGCGATGGCACAGCCACGGGGCCGGCCGGGTCCTTGACCGGATCGTCGGCCTGCAACAACTCGGCCAGACGCTCTGTCGCACCCGCCGCGCGCTGCAATTCGCCCCAGATCTCGGACAGGGCCGCGACCGCCCCGGCAACCATCACCGCATAGATCACGAACTGGATCAGCGCGCCCGCCGTCATGGTGCCGGCCCGCACGTCCAGCGCCCCCATCCAGAGAACGCCGACAATGCCGGTAAAGACCAGAAAGATCACGATCACGGTCATGATCGCCCGGGTGTTCACCCGCTTGCGCGCCGCCTCGAAGCTGAGTTCGGTCACGTCGCCGAATGTCTTGCGCGCGGCCCCCTCGTTGGTGAAGGCCTGCACGGTCTGCACGCTCAACAACGCTTCGGAGGCATTGCCGGAACTGGCCGCGATCCAGTCCTGGTTCTCGCGGCTGAGGACGCGCAGACGGCGGCCCAGCACAAGGATCGGCACGATCACGGCCGGCACGATCAAGAGCACCAGCCCCGTCAGCTTGGCCGAGGTGAACAGCATCAGGATCAGCCCGCCGATGAACAGCAGCAGGTTGCGCAGCGCGATCGAGACGGATGAGCCGATGACCGACTGGATCAGCGTGGTATCCGTGGTGATCCGGCTGAGAACCTCGCCGGTCATGATCCGCTCGAAGAAGGCGGGGGACATACCCAGAACGCGGTTGAACACAGCCTTGCGGATATCGGCCACGACCCGCTCGCCCAGCTTGGTGACCAGCAGGTAGCGCAGCCCCGTGCCCAGCGCCAGAAGGGCCGCTATACCCAGTGCCGCCGTGAAATAGAGGTTCAGCAGCGCGCCATCCTCGGCGTTGAAATTATCCACCACGCGACGCACGGCCAGCGGCAGCACCAGCGAGACGCAAGCCGTCAGCACCAGCGCCAGGACAGCCGCCGCCAGCAGCCGCCGATAGGGTTGCAGGAACGGCCAGAGGGCGGCCAGCGCGCCGATGTCTTTCGATTTCGCGCGTTCCTGCTCGGCGGTGATCCCCGGTGCGGCCATGCCAGTGTTCCTTCTTGTCCTGCGAAATCGGTTTAAGCGCTGGCGCGGCGCGGGGCAAGCGGCTGTCCTGTCGCGGGCAGTTTGCAGGGTTGGCGGGGGCTTTCTTGGGTTGATTTCCCGGTTCGAACCCGCAGAATGACCCCCCGGACGGGGGTTTGCCTACCCTGACGCATGGCAGACCGACCGTTTCCATCTGCGTTCAAAGGGGGAGGAGACCCAATGACGACAATTTCACGCCGCGGGGCCATTGGCCTGTTGGGCGGGGCCGCCGCCCTGCCGATGCTGGGCCGTCCTGCCCTTGCCAATTCCAAACTCAATATCGGTGCGCTGAATTTCACCAGCCATGCGGCCAGTTTCATCGCTTTCGAGCGGGGCTATTTCGCCGAAGAAGGTTTCGACGTCGAGTTCAAATTCTTTCAGGCGGCCCAGCCGATGGCCGTCGCCATTGCCTCGGGTGATGCCGATTATGCCGTCACCGCGATTTCGGGCGGGCTGATCTCTCTGGCCGAGAAAGGGGCGGTCAAGGTGATCGGCGGCTCTTTGTCCGAGGAGAAGGGCGTGGATGGGCAGAAGATCCTTGCCTCGGATGCGGCCTTCAAGGCGGGGCTGACCAGCCCGGCCATGCTGGACGGCAAGACATTCGGGATCACGCAGGCGGGGTCGTCCTTCCATTACATGGGCGCCAAGATCGCCGCCGCCGAGGGTGCGACGATGGAATTCGTACCGCTGCAAAAGGTGGGCTCGGTCATCGGTGCGCTCAAGACAGGGCAGATCGACGCCTGGACCATCGTGCCGCATATCGCCAAGCCTTTGGCCGCAGGTCCCGAGGTGCATATCATCGGCGATGTGGCCGATTACCTGCCTGACTATCAGGTCACGACCATCTTCACCTCGCAAAGCAACGCCAGTGCCGAGCGGGCCAAGACCGAGGCCGTGCTGCGCGCCCTGTCGAAAGGGGCCGATGATTTCAACGCGGCCCTGATCGACAAGACCACATCCGAGGCCGAGATGGAGGAAATGGTCAAGCTGATCCACAAATACGTCAACGCGGATCAACCCTATGACAAGGCGCGCGGGTCCATCGTCAACGGGGCGATGCGGTTGAACGCGGGGGCGGCGCTGAACACGACTTCGGTCAAGGATCAGCTGGACTGGTTCATCTCCGAGGGGCTGGTCAAGGACAGCATCACCATGGAGATGCTGGTCGATCCGTCCTACGTGCAGACGATGTAAGTCTGCACGATCACGACAACCGGGCGGTGCGTCTCTGCGTGCCGCCCCTTGGGATGGACCAACATGGATTTGCACCTTGACCGCATCTCGCACCGCTATGGCCGGGTCGAGGTTCTGTCCGATATCTCCCTCACGATCCCGCAGGGGCGGATCGTCTGCATCGTCGGGCCGTCGGGCTGTGGCAAATCCACCTTGTTGCGGATGATCGGCGGGCTGGAACGGCCCGATCAGGGCGAGGTGCTGCAACAGGGATTGGCACCTGCCGATTGCCTGAACCCGCTGACCTTCGTGTTTCAGGATTTCGCGCTGCTGCCGTGGCGGACGGTGGCGGGCAATGTCGAACTGGTGCTGGAGGATCATCCGCTGACGCGTGCCGCGCGCGACCGGATCGTGGCCGATGTTCTGGCGCGCACGAAGCTGTCGGATTTCCGCGATGCGCTGCCCAAGCAGTTGTCGGGCGGCATGAAGCAGCGCGTGGCGATTGCCCGCGCGCTGGCGGTCAACCCGGCGGTGATGCTGATGGACGAGCCGCTCTCGGCGCTGGACGCGCAGACCCGCGAATTGCTGATGGATGACCTGATCGCGCTGTGGACCCGCGCGCCCTTCACAGCTGTTTACGTGACGCATAATCTGGCCGAGGCGGTGCGTCTGGGGCATCGCATCGTGGTGCTGTCGCGCCGTCCCGGCCGTATCCGCGAGGTGGTCAGCATCGACACGCCCTTGTCGGACCGGCGGGCGGGTGATCCGGCGCTCGAGGCGCATCAGGCGCGGCTGTGGCAATTGATGCGCGATGAGGCCGAGGCCGCCGATATGGAGCTGAGCGATGTCTGAGCTGCCCCTGACCGGCCAAGGCGGCGTGCGCAATGACGCGCGCCCGGTGCCCTTTCGCGGCGGCGGGTTCAAGCCGGTGCGCCTGCGCTTTCTGGGGGCCGCCGTGATCGTGGCGCTGATCCTGTTCGTGGAATGGGGCACGCGGGCGGGGGTGATCTCGAACCTGACGCTGCCGCGTCCCTCGGATGTGCTGGGCACGTTCCGCGACCTCTGGACCACCGGGATGTTGTGGGACCATCTGATCCCCTCGCTGACCCGGCTGGCGGTGGGATCGGCGCTGGGGGTCAGCACGGGCATCGCGGTGGGGGTGATGATCGGGTTGTTCTCACTGGCCCGGGCGGGGCTGGTGCCGCTGGTCGCGGCGATCTTCCCTATTCCCAAGATCGCGCTGCTGCCCCTGTTCGTGATCTGGTTCGGCATCGACGAGGGGTCGAAATACGCGCTCATCGCCTTTGGCACCTTCACGCCAACGGTTGTGTCGACTTATGGCGCGGTGGACAATGTGGACCGCACGCTGATCCGCATGGGGCAAAGCTTCGGCCTTGGCTGGTGGTCCATCGTGCGCAAGATCGTGCTGCCCGGGGCCCTGCCCGGCATCCTGTCGGGTCTGCGGATCGGGCTGTCGATCGGGATCATCCTGCTGGTCGCGGCCGAAATGCTGGGCGCGCGCTACGGCATTGGCGCCTATATCCTTGAAGCCGGCTCGCTTTACGATCTGGAACGGCTTTTCGCGGGCGTGGTGATCCTGTCGGCCCTGGGCGTGCTCACATCGGGTGCCATCGGCTGGGCCGAGCGGCGCCTTCTGGCCTGGCGCGTCTGAGGACGACCGGCCATTTTTTGAATATTTTTGGCAAGATGAAGGGCAGGCGCGCGCGCTTCATCTTGCTTCAAATACTCAGATCCCGACGCGGGCGTCAGGGGCGGACGATGCGGTTGCGCAGGACGCCGATACCCTCGACCTCAAGCTCGAACACATCATCGGGGGCAAGGCGGCGGCCGGTTTCCAGACCACAGCCGGTGCCCACTGTGCCCGAGCCGATCACCTCGCCGGGATAGAGCGTTTCCGAGGCCGAGATATGTTCGATGATCCGCGCGAATGTGTGGTGCATGGAGCGCGAATTGCCGCCCCCCCAGCGGGTCCCGTTCACGCGAACCTCCATATCCAGGGCCACGGGATGCGCGATCTCGTCCGCGGTCACGATCCACGGGCCGAGGATATTGCCGGTGTCGAAATCCTTGCCCTTGGCGGGGCCCAACTGCCCCGGCATCTCGCGCATCTGGGCGTCGCGGGCGCTGACATCGTTGAGGATCGTATAGCCCCAGATATAGCCGGGCGCGTCGGCGGCGGCGATATCCTTGCCGCCCTTGCCGATGATCACGGCCAGTTCAAGCTCCACATCCAGATGTTCGGCGTAGGATGGCCAGATCACGTCCTGATCCGCCCCGATGAAGGACATGCGGTTGCCCTTGTAATAGATGGGCTGCTCGTACCAGACGGGCGGGATGGCGAAAGGGCGGCCCGTCATCTTTTCGGCCTGCGCGAAAGAGTTGAGCAGATGTTCCTCGAACACCAGACAATCGCGGTATTGCACGGGCCGGATGGGGCAGCGCATCTGGACATCCGTGCGGGCGATGGTGGCGCTGAAGGGCGGATTTGTGAGCGCGGCGCGTACCGCCTCCAGACCCTCGGCGCCGGCTTCGACCAGTTCGACCATGTCGCGCACCTTGATGCCGGCGGCGCGCAGGTCCAGAAGCGTGTCCTCGCCCAACACGGCGACAGGCTTTTCCACGCCCTCATGGCTGACGGTTCCCAGTTTCATGGCGCTACTCCTCGATGATGGCGACCGCGCGGGTAAAGCCCGCCGATCCGCCTTTCAGCTTGACCGGAAAACAGCTGATGGTGAAGCCCGTGGCGGGCAGGTTTTCCAGATTGCTCAGCTTTTCCATGTGACAGTAGCCGATGTCGATCGAGGCGCGGTGCCCTTCCCAGATGATGCTGGGGTCATGGGTTTCGGCCCATTTTCTGGCCGTGTGCGAAAACGGCGCATCCCAGGACCATGCATCGGTGCCGGTCACGCGCACGCCGCGTTCCAGCAGATAGAGCGTCGCCTCGCGCCCCATGCCGCATCCGGAATCGACATAGTCGGGCTGGCCGTATTTTGCCCCCGCCGATGTGTTGACCACGACGATGTCCAGCGGTTGCAGGTCGTGCCCAATGCGTTCCAGTTCCGCCGCGACCTCGGCCGCGCTGACAAGATAGCCGTCGGGCAGATGCCGGAAGTCCAGCTTGACGCCGGGATTCATGCACCACTCCAGCGGCACCTCGTCGATGGTGATGGCGCGTTTGCCGCCGTCCATGGTGGAGTGGTGGTGATAGGGTGCGTCCAGATGGGTGCCGTTATGGCTGCTGATGCGCAGCATCTCGACCGCCCAACCGTCGCCGCCGGGCAGCTCATCGACCGTGAGGCCCGGAAAGAAGCCCGCAATCTGGCCTGCGGTCATCTTGTGATCCAGATAGTCGATCTGCGGCAGCATGATCGGCGGGTCGCTGGCGATCCCTGCTTCCAGCGCGACCGAAATGTCGATGAATCTGCGTGCCATGATGCACCCTCCTGTTGTTGGGTTTCAGCGCCCCGGCACAAGGCCGATGGCAATGACGGGAAAGACGATGACCAGCGCCAGCACCGCCAGCATGATCAGGGCGAAGGGCGCGGCCCCCTTGAAGATCTCGGCCAGCGTGATCGTGGGGTCGTCCAGCGTGGCCTTGATCACGTAGACGGATATGCCGAATGGCGGGGTCAGCAGGCCGATCTCGACCGCGAGCACGGTGACGATGCCGAACCAGACCAGATCGACCCCCATGGGCACCACGACAGGCAGCATGAGCGGCACGAGGATGAGCATGATGGAGGAACTGTCGAGGATCATGCCCAGCGCGATCACGATCAGGACGTAGAGGATCATAAGGCCCCAGAAGCCCAGATCCGCCCCGGCCGCCCATGCGCCCAGACCTGAGGGCACACCCGACAGGGCCAGCATCCGGCTATACATCTGCGCGGCGATGATCAGGAAACACACCGTCGCCGTGACCAGTCCGGTTTCCACCAGCACGCGCCACAACCCCGGCAGTGTCAGGCGGCGCAGGGCAAAGCCGATCACCAGCGCGCCGATGGCACCGACGGCACCGGCCTCGACGGGAGTGAAGAGGCCGCCGTAGATGCCGCCCAGCACCAGCACGATCAGGGATGCGATGGGCAGCCCCTTGGCCAGAAGGGCGCGCGGCGGCAATGCCGCTGGCGCGCCTTCGGGACGGCCCACGAAACCGGGGGTGAACATGGCCATCAGCACGATACCGACGGCAAAGAATACCGCCAGTAGCAGGCCCGGTCCGATACCTGCGATGAACAGATCACCGATGCTCTGCTCGGTCAGGATGCCGTAGAGGATCAGCAAAAGGGATGGCGGGATCATCATGCCCAGCACGCTGGAACCTGCCACCACACCCACGGCAAAGCGCGGGGTATAGCCGTGGCGGATCATCTGCGGCACGGCGATCTTGGTGAAAACGGCGGCGGAGGCGATGGAGATTCCGGTGATCGCCGCGAAAATCGCGTTGGCCCCGACGGTGCCGACGCCCAAGCCGCCTTTGAGACGGCGGAACATGGCATTGGCCACGTCGAAAGCATCGCGGCCCAGCCCCGCCTCGGCCACGATGAAGCCCATCAGCACGAACAGGGGAACCACGCCGAAGAAATAGCTGGAAATCGCGTCATTCGCCGCCAGCGCCATCAGTTTGGACGCAAGCAAGGGCGAGCCCTTGATCGCCCAGACGCCAAGGAACGAGCAGACCATCAGCGCGATGGGCACGAACAGCCCCGCCAACACGGTCACGAACATCGCAGCCAGCGCGATCAGGCCGATCTCGAACGGGGTCACGGTGCGGCCTCCGGTTCCGGCAGGTCCACCCAGCGGCGCAGGATGCGTGCGCCAAATTGCAGCGTCAGCATGGTGCCGCCCACAAGGATCGTCAGTTTCACGGGCCATGTGGGGGCGGTGAAATCGCCCATCGCGCCGATGAACTCGCCCCGTTCCCACGCGCGGGTGAAGATGGGCCAGGTGGTGGCCACGATCACCCAGACTACCGCCATCGAGATCAGGTCAAACGCCGTTTCCAGCCAACGGCCCAGTGTCGGGCGGGTCCGGCCAAGCCAGAGCGGCAAGGCGTCCGACCGGGTGAGGCGGCCTGCGCGCAAGGCCTGCGGGATTTGCAGAAAGACGATCGCCACGATCGACAGCGTCACCAGTTCGGGCACGCCTGCGACGGGCGCGCCCATGAGGTTGCGTCCGGCCACGTCCACGCCGACCAGCGCCATCAGCATCAGGATCAGGACCGACCCAAGGACGTTCAGCCCTTGGGTGATCCCGTCCAAAAGGCGCAGGCACGTGGCCAGGAATGGGCGCATGACGCGCCTATTCCTTGTCCCAGTCCCGCAACGGGGTGGCCCCGGCGGCGCGCATCGCCTCCATGTAAAGGCCAAGGATCAGGCTGGCGGGCTTGCCCTGCGCGTCCAGTTCCGCAGTCCATTTGGCGGCGGCATTGTCCATCCCTTCGGCCCATGCCGCCCGCATTTCGGGACTGGCCTCGGTGATGGTCGCACCAGCTTCGGCCATCTTGGTCAGGGCGACTTCGACAAAGGCTTCCAGATCGTCGTGATACCAGACCTGCGCAGCATCGGCGGCGGTCACAAGCGCGGTCTGCACTTCGGTGGGAAGACCCGCGAACCATTCCGCATTTGCGCAGATCGAACCCGCATATTGCGCGCCCAGACCCATCTTGGTGATATAGGGGGCAACCTCGAACAGCTTGCCCGGCAGGGCGGCGCTGGCAAAAACCAGAACGCCGTCATACACGCCCGCTTTCAACTCGTTGTAATAGGTGGTCAGGTTGCCTGCGACCCCCACGGCCCCCGTGCCCGACAACCAGTTGATCGCGGCTCCCGGTGCGGCGATCTTGCGCCCTTTCAGATCATCCAGCGAGGTGACGGGGAAATTCGTCATCAGCGTATAGTCGTCAATCCCGATGGGCGCGCCCAGGTAGACCACGCCGTTTTCCGCATAGGCCAGGTTCATTTCGGTATGGGTGCGGTGCAATTCGTTCACGGTGTCCGCGATCAGACGCACGTCATCGCTGACGAAGGGCGTGTAATAGGTCACGTTCTGCACGGCCAGCTTGGCCGGGTCGAACAGCGCCTGACAGGTGCCCATCTCGGCCAGCCCGGCCTCGACCGCCTCCAATTCCTCGCCCACCGCAGCCAGTGCGCCGCCGTATTGTTCCGAGAAGGTCATGGTGTGGCCTGCCGCCTCAAGTTCGGCCTGCACGGTGGGGATGAAGCTTTCGCTGATCATCCGCACCCAGCGGAACACCGGCGGATGGCCCGCCACCATCGTGACGTTGTAGCTTTCGGCAAAACTGGCGACCGGCGCCAGAGCGAGGGCTGCAACCAGCCCGATCCGTGTGAATGTCATGCTCCATCTCCTCCCAAAGACAGTGCCGCGGTGCGGCGTTGAGCGTTCGGCGACTTTGCCCCCTGTCACGGCTCCTCCTGCCATGGACGGGGGGCGCGGGTACATGGCGTAGCGCCCTGCATACCCCTTGCGATCTGCCCCCGCAGGACCGGCCGAAAACGGCTCTGCGGTCCGAGGTCGCGCCCTGATCCTGCATCAGAGTCGCCCCTCTCTGACGAAGTCTTACGTCCTTGCCCGACCCCGGTCCAGCCCTGCTGCCAGACCGGCGTGATCCTGCGGAGCGGACGGGTGCGCCATACGCTCCCGTCCGATTTCTGCGTGTCGTGTTTCTGAAAGGATGGATTTCAAGATTTAACCGCTGTGGCAGCTCCTCCTTCTGCCACAGCGTCCGGCGGAGCGTGTCTTGCCACAATGAAGGGCGCGACCATCTGAACCGCACGGATTGTATACGATCCTAACCAGAGGACAGCACGAGTCAAGCCGCCACAACCGGGCATGCCATCAGTTCAATCATGGGAAGGGGATTTGGAGCGGGCGGCGGGAATCGAACCCGCGTCTCTTGCTTGGAAGGCAAGGGTCTTACCATTACACAACGCCCGCACTGGTGGCTCAAGTAATTCACCGGGGAAGAATGGTCAAGTAGCTGGTCTTGCCACCCGCATCCTCGGGCGCGTTCAGACCGGGCACAGCCCCACCAAGGGTCAGGCGTCGACGATCACCTCGAATCCGCCAAAGATCATCCTGCTGCCATCCAGCGGCATCGCCTCCATGGTGCCGTTCATGCGCGGATCGGCAAAGACCTTGGCCATACCGGCATCGCGGGCCGCCCGGTCGGGCCAGGTGATCCACGAAAAGACGACCGTTTCATCCTCCTTGCGCAGAACGGCCGTGTGCATGGAGTTGATCTTCCCCTCGGGCACGTCGTCGCCCCATCCTTCCACCATCGACAAGGCGCCGTGTTCCTTGAAAATGACGGCGGCCTCGGCCGCGTGCTTGCGATAGGCCTCCTTGTTGGCCGAAGGCACGGCCAGAACAAATCCATCCACATACATCATGTCTCTCCCTTTCGAGGTCCTGCGAATGCCGCTTCAAGTGCGGCAAGATCCAGTTTCACCATGCCCTGCATGGCGGTGAAGGCGCGGTCGGCGGCTGCCCGGTCCGGGTCGCCCAACATCGCGGGCAGGCGTTTCGGCACGATCTGCCACGAGACACCCCAGCGGTCCGTCAGCCAGCCACAGGCCACCTCTGCCCCGCCATCGGCGGTCAGCGCGGACCAGAGTCGATCCGTTTCGGCCTGATCCTCGGTCAGCACACTGATCGAGGCGGCGTGGCCGGGCGCGGGTGCGCCCTGGGCATTCAGGATCATCATCGGTGCACCGGCCAGCGTGAATTCGATCACCAAAGGCGGGCCGCCTGCGGGACCATGCCCCCCTTCGATGGCGCTGTCGGGCAGCAGGGAAACATAGAAATCAGCCGCCTTGTCGCCGTCGCGGGGGAACCACAGGCAAGTGCGCAGCTTGCGTTGGAGATATGCCATTGTGCCGATCCCTCCTTGTCTGCCCCGCACGATCCGTTGGCCGCGCGGGAATCGCCCGGACTTGCGCCGGATCATTTAGGTTGATATCAACCTATCATGCCAGAGTCCACCCAAAGCCGCCTTGCCCCCGATGTCGTGCGACATGTCGCCGAGACCTGCCTTTGCCTGCACAGCCAGCGGGCGGCAAGGGCGCTGGGTCGCCTGTTCGATGCGGCGTTGCGGCCTTTTGGCCTGACCCACGGGCAATTCTCGCTGTTGATGGCGTTGAACCGGGCCGAGCCACCGACAATCGGCCAGCTTGCCCTGTTTCTGGCGATGGACCGCACATCGCTGACAGCCGCGCTGAAACCACTGGAGCGCAAGGGGTTGGTGCGTGTTCTGCCCTGCGCCACGGACAAGCGCAGCCGCCTTCTTGCCATCACGCCCGAGGGTGTCGCCCTGCTGCAATCCGCCCTGCCCGTCTGGCACGCGACACATGGCCGAATAGATGCCGATCTGGAGCAAGCCCCGCCGCGTGACCTGCGCGCGGCCTTGCGCCAACTGACCCAGATCGCGACACAGGCGGGCGCGCGCATCGCGGATCGCCGGACCTAGGCGGTCCGCGACAGGACGAGGGCCTGTCCAGTCAGTCGCATTGCACTGACGCCTGCAAGGATGTAGGGCAAGGGCCAACATCCTGAAGGACGACACGCCCCATGACCATGCTGGACACATTCATCAAGCCGATGCACCCCGAGGGGCGCAAGTTCGTGGCGATCTTTGCCGCGATCACGGCGGTTCTGTTCCTGATCTGGGAGCCGCTGGGATGGATCGGCGTGGGTCTGACGGTCTGGTGCTATTATTTCTTCCGCGACCCCAAGCGGACCACGCCCACGCGCGAAGGTCTGCTGATCAGCCCGGCTGACGGGGTGATCTCGCTGATCGAGAAGGCCGTGCCGCCGGCCGAGTTGGGCATGGCCGATCACGCCCTGACGCGTGTCAGCGTCTTCATGAACGTGTTCAATTGTCATGTGAACCGTGCCCCCATCGCGGGCCGCGTGACGGCCGTCGCCTATCGCCCCGGCAAGTTCTTGAACGCCTCGCTGGACAAGGCGTCGGTCGATAACGAGCGCAATTCGCTGGCCATCGAAATGGAAGACGGTCGGCAGATCGCGGTGGTGCAGATCGCCGGACTGGTGGCGCGGCGCATCGTGTGCTGGACGCGGCCCGAGCATCGCCTGCTGACGGGCGAGCGTTTTGGCCTGATCCGCTTTGGCAGCCGCGTCGACGTCTATCTGCCCGATGGTGTGGCCCCGCTGGTCAGCGTCGGGCAAAGCATGGTCGCGGGCGAGACGGTGATCGCAGACCTGACCTCGACGGAAGGAGCACGCAGTGGGCGAACAGCCTGATCCCGACCTGATGCCCCCGGTCCGGTCGCGGCGCGAGCTGCCGATCGTGCAGCTGCTGCCCAATCTGGTGACGGTCGGCGCGATCTGCGCGGGCCTGACGGCAATCCGCTATGCCACGGCCGGCAATTTCACCGTGGCGGTGCAGCTTGTCCTGTTGGCCGCCGTGCTGGACGGTCTGGACGGCAGCCTTGCGCGGCTGCTGAAAAGCGCAAGCGCGCTTGGTGCGGAACTCGACAGCCTTGCCGATTTCCTGAACTTCGGGATCGCCCCGGCCCTGCTGATGTATTTCTGGGCGTTCAAGGACATGGGCAATCTGGGCTGGATCGCCGTCGTGATCTATGCGCTGTGCTGCGTGCTGCGGTTGGCGCGGTTCAACGTCGGGACCAAGACCGCCGAAGGCGACAAACCTGCCAGCCATTTCGAGGGTGTCCCCTCGCCCGCCGGGGCGCTTCTGGTGCTGTTGCCGCTGTTCATTGACCGCGCTCTGCCCGGTGCGCCGAGCATTCCGGATGCCATCGTGGCGCTTTACATGCTGGGTGTGGGTCTGCTCATGATCAGCCGCCTGCCCACATGGTCGCTGAAATCCCTGACCATCCGACGCGAGAATGTGCGCTATCTCTATGTCGGATTCGTCTGCTTCCTTGCGGCGTTGATAAGCTTTCCCTGGGTCACGCTGATGATGCTGGACCTTCTTTACCTGCTGTCCCTCGTCTGGGCCTTGCGCAAGATGCGGATGACAGCGCCGGACTGAGGTTGCCCCTTTTCCTTGGTCCGGACTCGTGGCAGTTTCACGCCATGACACATATCCTGACCAGCCGTGACGGCACTCCCGCCAGCCGCCTTGCCTTTGGCACCATGCAATTCGGTGGACGCGCGGACGAAGCCGCCTCTGCCGCCATGTTCGAGGCGAGCCTTGCCGCGGGCATCACCCATTTCGACACGGCCCATGCCTATACAGGCGGTGCGTCGGAAGAGATCACGGGCCGCCTGATCGCGCCGCACCGTGACCGGCTGATCCTGGCGACCAAGGCGGGCTATGTGGGCGGATCGACGCGCGCGAATATCCTGAAAACTTTCGACATCTCGCGCCAACGGCTGGGAATGGATCAGGTGGATATCCTGTATCTGCACCGCTTTGACGACAACACCCCGCTGCGCGAAACGTTTGAGACGCTGGCGGACCTGAAACAGAAGGGCCAGATCCGCTATGTCGGCGTGTCGAATTTCGCCGCATGGCAGGTGATGAAGGCACAATGGGTGGCGTCCGAATTCGATCTGCGGATCGACATCCTGCAACCGATGTACAACATCGTGAAACGGCAGGCCGAAGTGGAGCTGTTCCCTGCCTGTGTCGATCAAGGCATTGCAATCGCCCCCTATTCTCCGCTGGGCGGTGGCCTGCTGACGGGCAAATATGCCGCCGGGGGCAGCGGCCGTCTGGTCGAGGATCAGGCCTATGCCAGCCGCTATGCGCCCGAATGGATGCACAAGGCGGCCGTCGGGTTGCAGGAGATTGCGGCCGATGTGGGCGTCCATGCCGCGACGCTGGCCGTCGCATGGGCCGCACGCCACAAGGCCGGGCCGACGCCCATCGTCTCGGGCCGCTCGGCTGAACAGTTGGCGCCATCTCTGGCGGCCATGACCTATACACTTGACGACGCGCTATACGCGCGGCTGACGGCCCTTGCCCCCACGCCCGCCCCCGCCACGGACCGGCTGGAGGAGGCATGAGCCGGGTCCTCATCATCGGCGGAGGCATCGCGGGCATTTCCGCGGCCGCCCGCCTCGCACCGCATGCGGATGTCACCGTGCTGGAGGGTGAGGACAGTCTGGCCTATCACGCCTCGGGCCGGTCGGCGGCCATGTTCCTGCGCAACTACGGCAATGCCACGATCAAGGCGCTGAACGCAGCCAGCGCGGATCATCATCACCATGCCGATGGCGGTGTGCTGTCGCCGCGCGGCATGATGATGGTGGCCAGCGCGGGGCATGAAGAGGCCTTTCGCGCCGACAGCGCCGATCTGGGGCTGGACGCGATCACGATGGATCAGGCGGCCTCACTGTGGCCGATCCTGAACCGCGACACGATCACCCATGCCGCCTATCGCGAGGATGCGCAGGATATCGACACGGATCTGTTGATCCAGAATTTCGCCCGCAGTGCCCGCGCGGCTGGCGCGCAGATCGTGACCGGTGCGCGGGTCACGGGAATCGAGCGCATGGCCACGGGTTGGCGTGTGACCACTGCGGACGGGCAGACCCATGAGGGCGATCTTCTGGTGAACGCGGCCGGGGCTTGGGCCGACACCGTGGCACAGATGGCAGGGCTGACTGCCTTGGGCATACAGCCATATCGCCGGTCGATGGCGCGGATTGCGCTGCCGCAGGGCATGTCGCCCGCGGACTGGCCCTTTGTCGATGGGGTAGGCGAAAGCTGGTATTGCAAACCCGATGCGGGGGCACTGATCGTGTCCCCCGCCGACGAGGACCCTATAGAGCCGCAGGATGCCTGGGCCGATGACATGGTGCTGGCCGAAGGTCTTGCCCGCTATCAGGAGGCCGTGACCGCGCCCGTGACACGTATGCTGGCCAATTGGGCAGGGTTGCGCAGTTTCGCGCCTGACCGTGCGCTGGTGATCGGGGCGGATGCGGAGGAGGCGTCGTTCTTCTGGTGCGCCGGGCAAGGTGGCTATGGGTTCCAGACCGCCCCCGCTGCAAGCCAGTTGCTGGCAGATCTGGTGTTGGACCGCACGCCCGCGCTGGATGCGTCGACGGTCGCGGCCCTTGATCCGAAACGGTTTGCCTGAGATGTCGCGCCGCCTGAACCTGCCCGATACGGCGTCGGTCGCGCATCCTTCGGATGACGGGCGCATGTTCGCGCCATCTGCCGCGCGCAATGCGGCCGATATTGCCACGCTGGTGGCCGATCACGCGCCCGCCACAGGGCGCGCGTTGGAAATCGCCTCGGGCACCGGAGAGCATGCGGCCGTCTTTGCCCGCGCCATGCCCGGTCTGGACTGGCAGCCCACGGATATCGACGCGGCGCGGCGGTCATCCGTCAATGCCCATGCAGCGGTCGCCGGTCTGCCGAACCTGCGGCCCGCGATCCCGCTGGACGCGACCGCGGCGGGTTGGGGTGCGGCGCATGCCGGGCAGGACCTGATCGTTCTGGTCAATCTGCTGCATCTGATCAGCGTGTTTGAGGCGAAAACCCTGATCGCCGAAGTGGCGCAGGCCTTGGCCCCCGGCGGTCGCTTCGTGCTTTACGGTCCTTTCCTGCGGGATGGCCAGACCACGTCCGATGGGGATACAGCCTTTCACGCTTCGTTGCGGGCGCAGGACCCTGAGATCGGCTACAAGGACGACTGGGATGTCATCGACTGGATTCACGCCAACTGGCTGGATCTTGTGCAGGTCGTCGAGATGCCCGCCAACAACCTTGCCTTTGTCGCGCGCCGCCCCTGAGCGGGTTTCATGATCAGGATCAAGGCGGGCCCGGTTGCGCCGTGATTATCCCTTGCCGGACTGACATCAAGGCAAGGACCCATCATGACATGGAATGACAAGCTCGACAGCACCCGCGACCAGTTGCGCGCCCTGAACAAGGCCATCCCCGAGGCGACACGCGCCTTTGGCGGGTTGGGCAAAGCCGTGAAGGAAGGCGGCGTGCTGGAGTTCAAGACCAAGGAATTCGTGGCCCTTGGCATCGCCATCGCCACCCGCTGCGACGCCTGCATCGTGCTGCATGTGGAAACCCTGATCCGCGCCGGGGCCAGTCGCGAGGAAATCGGCGATGTGCTGGCGATGACCATCCAGATGGGGGGCGGCCCCTCGATGATGTATGCGGCCAAGGCACTGGAATGTTATGACGAAATGACAGCCGCCGCTGGCTGACCGGACAGGCGGGGGCGTGTCACCACGCCCCCTGCCCCTTTATCCGTCCTGACGGATCGTTGCGTTGGCAGGGTCATAGGGGCTGTCCTCGACCACCCGTGCATCCCACAACTGATCGAACATCTTGACCTTCAGCGCCGTGTCCGGCACCGCCAGATCGGGGCGGACATAGCCCATGCCAATGCTTTGGCCGAAATGCACCGAATAGCCGCCCGAAGTCAGTCGCCCGACGCGGGTGCCGTCGGTCGCATAAAGCGCCTCACGGCCCCAGGGATCGGCATCGGCGGGACCATCCACAAGGATCGTCACGCATTTGGAGCGAATGCCAAGGGCCTCCATCGCGGTCTTGCCACGGAAGTCTTTGGACAGATCCACGAAACGCGGCAGATCGGCCTCAAGCGGGGTGGCGTCGCGGCCGAGTTCGTTGCCGAAGGCGCGATAGGATTTTTCCTGCCGCAGCCAGTTCTGCGCCCGTGCCCCGACCAGCTTCATGCCATGATCCGCACCCGCCTTTTCCAGCAGGTCAAAAAGGTAGTTCTGCATCTCGATCGGATGGTGCAGTTCCCAGCCCAATTCACCCGTATAGGCGACGCGGATCGCATTGACCGGGCACATGCCCAGCTCGATCTGCCGCGCGCTGAGCCACGGGAACCGCTTGTTCGACAGGGCGGTGCCGGGATCGGCATCCTTGATCACCGCTTTCAGCACATCACGCGATTTCGGCCCCGCGATGGCAAAGACGCCCCATTGCGTGGTGACATTCTGGATCTCGACATAGCCAAAATCACCCATCTTGTCGGCGGCGGATTTGCGCAGGAAATCCGCGTCATAATCGGTCCATGCGCCCGCACTGACCAGATAATACTCATCTTCGGCCAGACGCACGATCGTGTATTCAGTCCGCGTGGTGCCGTGATCGGTCAGCGCATAGGTCAGGTTGATCCGGCCCACCTTCGGCAGCTTGTTGCAGGTGAACCAATCGAGGAACTGCGTTGCGCCCGGTCCCTTGACCAGATGCTTGGTAAAGGCGGTGGCATCGATGAGGCCCACGCCCTCGCGGATCGCCGTCGCTTCTTCAACGGCATAATGCCACCAGCCGCCACGGCGGAAGCTGCGGGCATCATGGTCAAAATTGTCCGGCGCATCCAGCGGGCCATAGTAGTTTGGCCGTTCCCATCCATTCACATGGCCGAACTGTGCGCCGCGCGCTTTCTGGCGGTCATAGGCGGGGGCGGTGCGCAGCGGGCGGCAGGCTTCTCGTTCCTCATCGGGGTGATGCAGGATGAAGACATGCTCATAGCATTCCTCGTTCTTGCGCGCGGCATATTCGGTGGTCATCCAGCTGCCGTAACGCTTTGGGTCAAGGGCGGCCATGTCAATCTCGGCCTCGCCCTCGACCATCATTTGCGCCAGATAATAGCCGGTGCCACCAGCGGCGGTGATGCCAAAGCTGAAGCCTTCGGCCAGCCACATGTTGCGCAGGCCCGGTGCGGGACCGACCAGCGGGTTACCGTCGGGGGTATAGCAGATCGGCCCGTTGAAATCATCCTTGAGACCCACGGATTCCGAGGACGGGATCCGGTGGATCATGGACATGTATTCCTCTTCGATCCGCTCCAGATCCAGCGGGAAGAGATCGGCGCGGAAACTGTCGGGCACACCGAATTCGAAGCGCGCAGGCGCGTTCCGCTCGTAGGGGCCCAGAATCCAGCCGCCGCGTTCCTCGCGCACATACCATTTCGCATCGGCATCGCGCAGCACGGGATGCTCCAGCCCGCCCGCCTTGCGGTAGGCGACCAGCGCCGGATCAGGCTCAGTCACGATGAACTGATGCTCGACCGGAATCGCGGGCGATTTGATCCCCAAAAGCCGCGCCGTGCGCTGCGCGTGATTGCCCGTGGCGGTCACGACATGTTCGGCGGTGATGACGATCTGCTCGTCGGATGGCACAAGGTTGCCGCCCTTTTCCACCATCTTGGTGCAGGTCACCTGCCATTCGGACCCGGTCCAGTGATAGGCGTCGGCCTGCCATTTGCGCTCGATCATCACGCCGCGCTGCCGCGCGCCCTTGGCCATGGCCATCGTGACGTCGGCCGGATTGATATAGCCATCCGTGGGGTGATAGATCGCGCCTTTCAGATCCTCGGTCCGCACCAAGGGCCAGCGGTCCTTGATCTGGGCGGGTGTCATCCATTCATAGGGCACGCCGCAGGTCTCGGCCGTGGTGGCATAGACCATGTATTCGTCCATCCGCGCCTGTGTCTGCGCCATCCGCAGGTTGCCGACGACGGAAAAGCCCGCGTTCAGGCCGGTTTCGGCCTCCAGCGACTTGTAGAACTCGACCGAATATTTGTGGATATGGGTGGTCGCAAAGGACATGTTGAACAGCGGCAACAGCCCCGCCGCATGCCATGTCGAGCCCGATGTCAGCTCGTCGCGTTCCAGCAGCATCACATCCTGCCAGCCGGCGCGTGCCAGATGATAGGCGATCGAGGTGCCTACCGCGCCGCCACCGACGACCAGAGCTTTGACATGTGTTTTCATGGTGCCTGCGACTCCCTTGGATCAAGCGTTGGCCGATCAATAGCAGTCACAGAAATGCGCGTGTGAACCAGCCGACGCAATCCTGTCTGAAAGCGACCTGGCGCACGAAAGCGACGCGTGCCGCGTGCTTACTTGCCCAGCGCGACACCTTCACGTCGGGGATCGGCGCCGCCCTGCAAGCCATCCGCAGTAATGGCAATCGCATGCAGACCCGATGTCTGCGCCCCGATCTTCACCTCATAACCCATCGCCTGCAAAGGTTCGGCCAGCGCGGCGGCATCCGTGCCGTCCTCAAGATCATAGACCCCGAAGCGGTTCAGCGCATGGCCCATGCTGACCGCTTGCTGCACATTCATGCCCCAGTCCAGATGCGCGATCAGGGCTTGTGCCACATAGCCGATGATCGAACTTCCGCCGGGGCTGCCGATGGCCAGAACCGGCACACCGTCGCGCATGACGATGGTCGGGGCCATGGAGCTGCGCGGGCGTTTCCCCGGCTCCACCCGGTTGGCAATCGGCACGCCGCCGTCATGGCTGCGGAAGGAAAAATCCGTCAATTCATTGTTCAACAGAAACCCGCCTGCCATGACGCGCGCGCCGAAAGCGTTCTCGATTGTCGAGGTCATGGACAGCACATTGCCGTAGCTGTCCACGATTGAAACATGGGTGGTCGAGGGTTGCTCCAGCGTGTCGCCATCCGCCCAGAGCAGCGTGTGGTCGAAGTCCGGCGTGCCGGGCGTCACCTCTGGCAAGGCGTCATCCCCTGCCAGCAGGATCGCGCGTCCTTGCAGATACGAGGGATCGAGCATCCCCTGAACAGGGACAGGCACGAAATCGCTATCGGCGACATACCGGCCCCGGTCGGCAAAGGCCATGCGGCTTGCATCGCCGATCAAGCGCCAGCTTTCGGGATTGTCGGGGCCAAGGGCGGCCAGATCATGGCCTTGCAGCATGCCAAGGATCTGCCCCACGGCCAGCGCTCCGGACGAGGGCGGCCCCATCCCGCAGACCTGCCAGAACCGGTAAGGCGCGCAGACGGGGGCGCGTTCCTTGACGCGGTAGATCGCCAGATCGACCATGTCCAGCACGCCCGGATTGCCCGCAGCCCCCTGCACCGCCGCGACGATGCTTTCGGCCACCGGCCCGGTGTAGAAACCATCGGTGCCCAGTTGGGCGAACAGGCGCAGCGTGTCGGCATAGGCCGGGTTGCGCAGGGTATCACCCTCTGCCAGAGGCACGCCACCGGGCAGGAAATAGGCAGCCGTATCGGGATGCACCGCCAGTCGTTCTGCATCGCCCGCCACCAGCGTGGCCAGCCGTGGCGATACGGCAAAGCCCTCTTCCGCCAGCCGGATCGCCGGGTCCAGAAGCCCGCTCCAGTCGCTGCGCCCCCAGCGCAGATGCGCCTGCGCCATCAGGGCGGGCGTGCCGGGAGTGCCGACGCTGCGCCCGCCGACCACCGCTTCGAAGAACTTCAACGGCTCACCCGACGCATCCTGAAAGAGGCGCGGGGTTGCGGCCAGCGGCGCCGTCTCGCGCCCGTCCAACGTCGTGACCTGCCCGGAGGCCGCGTCATACCAGACCAGAAAGGCCCCGCCTCCAAGGCCCGAGGATTGCGGCTCGACCAGCCCCAGCACGGCCTGCACCGCGACCATCGCATCCGCCGCCGTGCCACCAGCGGCCAGAACATCCGCGCCCGCTTGTGACGCGAGCGGATGCGCCGCCACGACCATCCAGTCCTGCGCGACGACCGGGCGCCCCTCGGCCTTGGCGCGGGCACTCGCCGCTTCGGGTGCCACCGAATCCGCCGCCTGCTGTGCAGAGGCCGCAGCCGCCAAGCCGCAGAGCGCGACCAGCGTCAGAAGAACGTGTTTCATGACAGCCTCCCTTTCCGGGGCGTCAGAGGCCCCTTACAGCATGGATGGCACGACCTGATCCGGCGGGCGGTGCCCGTCGGCAAAGGTCTTGATGTTGATGATCACCTTTTCGCCCATCTCGGCGCGGCCTTCGCGCGTGGCCGATCCCATATGCGGCAGCAGCACCACATTGGGCAGCTCACGCAGGCGCGGGTTCACATCGGTGCCATGTTCATAGACGTCCAGACCGGCCCCGGCCAACTCACCCGCCGCCAGCATCCGGGTCAGCGCGTTCTCGTCGATCACCTCGCCGCGCGAGGTGTTCACGATCACCGCATCGGGCTTCATCAGCTTCAGCCGCCGCGCGTTCATCAGGTGGAAGGTCGAGGGCGTATGCGGGCAGTTGATGCTGATCACATCCATCCGCGCGACCATCTGGTCAAGGCTCTCCCAATAGGTGGCCTCCAGCTTATCCTCGATTTCGGGACGCAGGCGACGGCGGTTGTGGTAATGGATCTGCATGCCGAAGGCGCGGGCGCGGCGGGCCACGGCCTGCCCGATCCGGCCCATGCCCAGAATGCCCAGACGCCGCCCGCCGATGCGCCCGCCCAACAGGGCCGTGGGGGACCAGCCGGTCCACTTGCCCTCGTTCATGATGGCAAGCCCTTCCGGCATCCGCCGGATCACCGCAAGCATCAGGGCCATGGTCATGTCCGCCGTATCGTCAGTCAGCACGCCGGGCGTGTTCGACACCAGAATCCCGCGCTGCCGCGCCGTTTCCACGTCGATGTGATCCACCCCTGCCCCGTAATTGGCGATCAGCCGCATCCGGGCCCCGGCCTGTGCAATCAGGCCTGCGTCGATCTCATCCGTCACGGTCGGCACCAGCACATCGGCCGAAGCCATCGCCTCGACCAGCTCGGCGCGGGTCATGGGCGTGTCGTCCTCACGCAGCTGCACATCGAACAGTTCCTTCATCCGTGTCTCGACCGCTTCGGGCAAGCGTCGCGTCACGACAACACTCAGACGTGCAGTTGGCATTCAGGCCCTCCCCTTCTTTCCAAATCAGCTGGCTGATGGCATGGTGGCGGATGAACCGGCGGGGCACAAGAACCCCAATCCAGATTTCACCCGGTCAGAGCGGATAGAAGGCAGGCAGACGCAATGAAAAAGCTGAGTTTTCGGGCGGACCGCGGGTCTGTGCGGGCAAAACGGGCCGTGGCGGCGCTTCTGGCGGTGCTGGTGATGTCACCTCTCGCGCCACAGGCGCAGGCGGCGGACAGGGGCAGCGTCACCAACCTGCCCTTGCCGCGCTACGTCTCGATCAAGTCGGGCGAGGTCAATGTGCGGCGCGGCCCCTCTCTGACGCACCGTGTCGACTGGGTCTTCACCCGCGAGGATATGCCTGTCGAGATCACGGCGGAACACGGCCACTGGCGGCGCGTGCGCGACCGTGACGGTGCGGGGGGATGGGTGCATTACTCGCTGCTCTCGGGAACGCGCACGGTGATCGTGGATCAGGACATGCTGGCCCTGCATAGCCGCCCCGACCCCGCAGCTCCTGCCAATGCGCATCTGGAGCAGGGCGTGGTGGCACGCCTGGACAATTGCACCCCCGACTGGTGCCGCCTCTCGGCCGGAGGCTATCGCGGCTGGGCCCCCAAGACCGCGCTTTGGGGCGTCAAACCCGACGAGGTCAGGGAGTGATGACCAGAAACGCGAAACCTGTCGTTTTTTTCAAGAACGGGTCTTGAACCCGTATCAATGTCAGAGTAATCAGCCCCTCACGTTGGGGCGTGGCCAAGTGGTAAGGCATCGGTTTTTGGTACCGTGTACCGTAGGTTCGAATCCTACCGCCCCAGCCAACAAACATGAAAAATTCAATACTTTCCAATAGGTTAGCCGATGTCAAAACGGCCAACCTGTCCCCGATGTGTCACACTGCTTCACAGCCTGCTTCACATCGTATGCGCGTCAGGCCGAGTCATTCCCGCCGAAGATGGGGTCTGCATCTCGTGCGCAGAAACGGAATCTTCCAGTTCCGCCGCCGCTGGCCAACCGCGCTGACCAAGCACGGCGCGCCTGCATTTCTGTCTGTCTCTCTACGAACCGATGTTCTCAGCGACGCGGTGAAACGGTCGGCCCTCCTGCTGACTCTCATCGAAGCAGGAGAGAGAGACATGATTGCAGTTCTGTCAGACAACCCCGTCTGCGAGACCCGGACCAAAGCCTTGATTCAGGATCTGGTGCGCCGCGCAGTCGCACGGATGCTTGATCGGCAGGAAAGTGATGCGCTTGAGACAGATAGCGCCCACCATCTCGCGCAGATCGAGAGCAAGCGAGCCCGCATCATTGCGGCGCAACGCAACCGGGATTGGGCACTCTCGGAGCAACTGGCCGCAGACATCGCGCCGCAAAATGGCCTGTCGACCGAAGACATCATGCAGCCCGCCGTGGCCCGGCAGGTGCTGGCGGTCATGCGGCAATTGCTGGATCTCGAAGATCGTGTGGAAAGCCAATTCGAAGATCCTCTTCATGCAGGGCGTGAGCTGCTGCAACATCACGGCATCGCCCCGTCCCGCGACGCGCTGACCGCTCCTCTGCTCTTGTCGGAAGCGATCGAGAAAGGCTGTGAAGAGGCGACTGACGAGGTTGAAAAGAAAATCCGGGTCGTTGGGA
The DNA here is from genome assembly GCF_028802875.1 of Seohaeicola sp. 4SK31. NCBI lineage: Bacteria > Pseudomonadati > Pseudomonadota > Alphaproteobacteria > Rhodobacterales > Roseobacteraceae > Seohaeicola > Seohaeicola sp. 4SK31. Next base: position 56,901 of record NZ_JARAMP010000023.1, read on the forward strand.
AGGTCGCACTCGCCTATTTCGGCGACATCTCCGTCGCCTCGCTGACCCTGGAAAAAAGTTTCGAGCTGCTCCATCTGCTCTGGATGCTCCCCAAAGGCTGGGGCAAATCCCACGGCCGCAATCGCTATGAGAAAACCGGTAATGTCTTCGACCCGGTTGGTGAAACGCAGCAAGCGGATGCGATTGACCGCGATCTGATTGCAGCGGTTCTGGCTGAAGAGACCATGTCAGTCCCGGACAAGCGCCGGAAACTCGTCAACGAGCTGACGCCCAGGCTCACCGACAATTATCTCGTCGTGCAGCGCGACATGTTCCAGCGCATCGTCAAAGCGGCGCTCGGTGCGAGGCGGGTCGGGCGTGATATTGATGATGAAGACCGGATCGTGCCCTCGCACCGTCAACTGAAAAGTCGGTTAACGAAGTGGCATAAAGCGCAGAGAACGCCCTGCGGATTGCCGACACGGGTGTCACGCCCGAAGCGTCGCCGCTCCTGGTCCCTTGAAAATATTGCCCGCTTGATGATTTCGCCAATCTATGCCGGCACCTCCTCCCCAAAGCAGCGGTGGCGGAAAGCCTCAGCCAGCCGGCGGCTCATTCTGCGCGACTCCGTCTATTGGGTGCCCCTGTTCATGATCTGCATGGGTCTGCGACCCGAAGAAATATTGCAGCTCGGCGTGAAGGACGTGGTGCGCCGCGACGGGCTCATCTGCCTTATGATCGGTGAGGAAAGCGATGCGGTGCTGAAATCAGAGCAGTCCCGCCGGATCCTGCCTGTGCCACAGTTGCTGCTCGATCTCGGGTTTCGGGAATGGATCGTCGAGAAAATAGATCAGAAAGAAGTTTGGGCCTTCCCGGAAGTGCAGCCTGACAGCTCACATAAACGGCGGTCCCAGATTTTCGGTGACAGATTGCGATCAGTCTTGAAGAAACTGAACTTGGACAGCGAACATGCCCGTCGGTGAACGGAGATGACCCAGGGTCGCCATGAGGATTACGGTTCACTCAACCGGGGTTGTCTTTGACACAATAGGAAATGTTCCCCGGACCGGAAGTCGGCCCGGGGAGATCACCGATCTCAGCGTCTGGGAATGAGCCTTTCGAGCTGCTCCTTCTGCGCGACCACGACACCCAGAACATGGCGTATCAGTTTTGCACGGCAGGAGTTGCAGAGCGGCGCATGATCAATCACGTCGAACATGATCCGTTTTGCGGCGAGATATCCCCCGCGATCCGCCACATCGAGTTGGGAACGGTGTCGATAGCCAAATGGCACCGTCGCCCGGCTGAAGGCTGCGTTCGCGTGCGCGATCACAACCAAGGCTTCGCAAGTTGCTTGCAACTGCGACAGGGTCCATGCCCCTTCCTCCTCATTGTCCACCGAGTCGGCCCAAGCGGCGAGCCGATCCTTGATCGCCTGCGGTCCATTGCACATGGTGACGAGAAACCGCAGGTCAGGGAGAAATGAAAACGACGGGGTGGTGAATTGGTATGTCATGCTGACACCTCCAAAATGAGACCGGGGGATTCCGGCCTCGTCAAGCGCCGCAGGTCCTCCTGAGCTGCGGCGGGTTTGAAGGGGTCAGGTCGTGACCAGATCGTGCTTGCCGGCTGACTTCTGCGCGCATGCTTCGTGCAAAGCGGCGCGCAAGCCGTCAGTCAGCAGACAGATGTCCGCGACGGCCGGGTCGCAGGGATCGATTGCGGCAAAGAACCCGCATTCGTCGTTCATCTCGTCGTGAACATTCTCGAGCGAGAGAATGGATAGCAGCTCCTTCAGAGCGCGCATCGTGCGCGCCGTGGGTTGAATGCTGTTCTGCAGGCCTTCCAGGATGATCGTAACGATGCGGCGGCCTTTCGCACCAGCCAGGAGGCTGGCAGCATTGGTAAGTGCATCGACATTATCGTCGACAAAGCGGCGCAGGCCGATGAAGTGATCACTGGGCAGCACCGGGGTGCTGTTCTTGAAACCGTCGCGGACAAACATGGGAGTCTCCTTCTCGCGTGGGTCCCACCGATCCTGGTGGGGTCAAGCTTCTCTCCCTTGTCTGTCTGTCTTTCTGCCTTTCCCGCCCTTTGCGCCGCCCGGGTCTCGCTCCGAGGACCCGGGCTGCGCAAACGGCGGGAAAATTCCATTCGGCCTCTCCAACCTCTTTATTCTTCAATACATTGCCCTGCACTCATACGGGCTACCCCCTTGTTACTTTCATCCTTCTTGGCTCAATTGGGCTGCAATTTACCGGTCGCCAGCCCGCCGCTTCGCCGTTAAGTTGCTTGAAAACCTGTTGGGGTGATGATGACTGCCATTGACCGTATTCTGAATTTCTATCGCGATGCTGCTGTCACCGAGCGCGAGAAAGGCACCTATTTCGAGCGTCTCGGCCTGGCCTTTTTCCGGCATGATCCCGTGCAGGCCGAAGAATATGAGGCTGTCTGGACTTGGTCCGATTGGGCCAAAGAGAACGGTTGGGACGGCCGTGATGTTGGGATCGACCTGGTCGCCAAGCTTCGGAATGAAGACGAGGGAATAGAGACGTGCCTGACCTATGCCAGCACACTCGACGATGCGCAGAGTTGTGGGAATTGGTAGGCTAACCAGCTTTGTCGGTCATGGCGCGGAAGGGCGGAAAGCGGCCTTTCTCTGGGCGCATGGCAGAAGCCACCGTGATTGGTCAAAGCGGACGTTGATCAGTAGCCAAATCTTCAAACCGCGATATGAAAGGGCCTTCTGCGTTCTCTTGCACGAATTCTGACATGCCGTCGTTGCCCTGATCACCGCGATTTGCGGTGCATACCGAGATACACGTGGCTATAGATGCAACAATGCTTACCCGTCGAAAAATCCTGACAAGCCTTCCCCTTGCCGCAGTCTTTGCCATGGACTGGCGCCAAGTGCGAGCCCTTGAGCCAGTCTGGCATAGTTGGCGCAACACATATCTGCAGAACGGCCGTGTGATTGACCCTCAGCAAAGCCGGATCACTCATTCTGAAGGGCAAGGGTATGGATTGTTATTAGCGCAGGCCTTTGGCGACCGGAGCAGCTTCAAGGAGATCGAGGACTGGACCGAAACCAACCTTGCCTTGCGCGACGACAACCTGATGGCTTGGGCCTATCGGCCACATGTCAGCGGGGCCAGTCTTGATCGGCAAACGGCTACCGATGGCGATCTATTCCGGGCCTGGGCCCTTTTGCGTGCAGAACGCGACTCGGGATGGGCCGGATACGGGGAGAAGGCAATTGCGATTGCTCGGGACATTGCCACGTATTGCCTTGTCACTGATCCAAGGGCCCCTCTGGAGTATCTCTTGGCACCCGGGGCTGAATCGCGGCGCGGGCCGGACAGGGTGTTGATCAATCCCTCTTACATCATGCCACGGGCCCTGAGGGAACTGGGCGTGGCAGCAGCGGATCCCCGTCTGATCCGCGCGGCAGATCATGGTGAAACAGTCTTGTCGGAACTGGCCGCGACAGGTCTTTTGCCGAACTGGATCGACGTCACCGTTTCAGGGTTTGTAGACCCGCGAGAGCATGAGGTCATCTGGGGATATGACGCGTTGCGGATCCCCCTCTACCTTACTTGGTCAGGACGTCGTGATCATGCAGCCGTCGCCTTGGGCCTTTCCCTTCTCACTGAGAATACGGAGGAGGCGCACCTTGCTGTTGAAGTCACCGTTTCTGGCGACGTGCGCACACAAAGCAACCTTCCGGGCTATTTTGCGATTGTGGATGTTGCCGCGTGCCGCAAACTGCACTCCTCGGAACGCATCGGCCAACCACCGTTCTACTATCCAGATACCCTGGCGCTTCTATCGGACGTGGCTACTCGTGAATCCGGCTGCTCCCTTTAAGTGAACTTTGGCAAGAAAACCTCTTCCGTCGGTTGAGAATGTCAGTTTTTGCCATCATTCTGCCAATCATATCCATTTTGATAGTCGGACGGACGATAGGTAATACATGCGCTATACAAGACTGTTCATCGGCCTTCTGGCTGTGGTTTTTGCACTCTGGATCATCGTCGGAGAGCAAATGTCCGGGGCAAGCGCAGATGCTGTGGTCAATGCACCCGTAGTAACGATGCGCGCGCCGGTCGCCGGCAACCTACGCATCCAACCCAGACAACTTGGATCAACGGTTGCGAGAGGTGAAGCGATCGCCAGCATCCAGGACCCGTTGGTTGATCGTGTCCGGCTGGATGACCTGCTGATGGAATTGCGCCTCGCCGAGGCAGCGCATGGCCAGCTTACGGCGGTGCTGCAAGAGACAGAGTCGATCCGTGAGCAACTTTTGGCGCGTGGATCGGTTTTCCGTGAACAACGGCTTGCAGAATTGCGGACGCGTCTGGACCATGCAGAACAGCGTCTGGCTATCATCGAGGCGGCGGAAAGCGAGGCCGATCTTGATCCGCAAACTTTGGATGAACTGGCAGATGATAGCGAACGACTGCCCGCAGAGCCGCGCAGTCTGGCGCTTTTGTTGGATCATGCGCGCGAACGCGTCGCCCTTCTCGGCATTGCACTGAAAGCGGCCGAACAAGGAGTTTATCTGGGAGACGGTTACAACGATGCGCCGAACGCTGAGCAGCGCGCGGTCGAGCTTGCCTCCGAGGTTGCCTCGCTGACGACACTGCTGGCAGAAGCCGAAGCGCGCCGCGATGCAATTCAGGAACGCATCAACCGCGAGAGGCTGCGCGTAAACGCCTTTGCTGGCGGCGAGATCCTTTCGCCTGTGAACGGGTTTTTCTGGGAGATTCTTGAGGCGGATCAGGTCGCTGTCCAGCGTGGAGATCCACTTGTCCGGCTTGTGGATTGCGAGGCGACCATAGTCACCCTGTCGGTCACCGAGCGCGTATTCACCCGCCTGACGGTGGGTCAGTCGGCCAGTTTCCGCCTTGGTGGCAGTTCGACGGTCTATGACGGCACGGTCAACCGGCTTGCCGGCAGTGGCGCCGAGACGATCTATCGCAACCTTGCCGTAGCCCCCAGCCAGCGACATCTGGAGCGGTTCGACGTGACGCTGCAGGTGCCAGGCCTCCGTCAGGGTTCCGGCGGTGCCTGTTTGATTGGCCGCACCGGACGTGCCTTCTTCGAGACTCGGCCTCTGGACTGGCTGCGCGATCTGTTCGGCTGACATGCCTGATTTTCTATATTTCGGCGAACTCGGATCAAGCACCATCCATCTGGTGCTTATCCTGGGGATCGGGCTTATGCTGCCCTATTGGGTCGATGTGCTGAACAACAGGCATCGAGCGATCCTTTTCACTATCACTTTTCTGCTTGCCATGCGCTACATCTGGTGGCGGGGAGCAGAGACGCTTGCCCCGGCCGGTTGGACAATCGACATGCTGGCCAGCTGGTCACTGTTTGGGTTCGAACTTCTGGCGATGCTGGGATCCGTCAGTGCCATGGTCGTGATGTCGCGTATCCGTCAGCGCAGCGAAGAGGCGACGCAGAACGCCGGTTGGTGGGGCCAGATCGAGCCACGCGTTGCCATCCTGATCGCAACCTATAATGAGGACCTTGATGTCCTTGAAAGAACGATTATCGGGGCGAAATCCCTGAGGCATCAGAACAAGGAAGTTCTGGTTCTGGATGACAGTCGACGCGACTGGCTGCGCGATTATTGCGCGGACCAAGGCGTGCGCTACATGCGGCGGCCCGATAACAAAGGGTCCAAGGCCGGCAACATCAATCACGCGCTGGAGCGTTTGGCCGAAGATCCAATACCACCCGATTTCGTGGCTGTGCTCGATGCCGATTTCATTCCGCATCGTGGATTCATCTCACGCTGCTTGGCGCTTTTCCATGATCCAAAGGTGGGGCTGGTGCAGACCCCTCAGCATTTCTTTAATGCCGACCCGATCCAGCACAATCTTGGGATCAGCCACTCCTACCCCGATGAACAAAGATTCTTCTTCGATCACATGCAGCCGTCCCGCGATGGCTGGGGGATCGCCTTTTGCTGTGGCACGTCCTCCATCTGCCGCTGGCAAGCGTTGCGCGACATCGGTGGCCTTCCGACCGAAAGCATCACCGAGGATTTTTTGCTGACCCTGAGCTTGCAGGACAAAGGCTGGAAGACCGTCTATCTGTCAGAGCCACTGACCGAGGGGCTGGCCCCCGAAGGCCTGAAGGAATACACGACACAACGCGCGCGTTGGTGCCTTGGGTTGATGCAGATCGCTCGGTCACGCCTTGGCCCATTCGGGCGCAACAACCTGCGGCTTAGGGATCGCTGGAGTGTGTTCGACTCCGTCTTGTTCTGGACAACCAGTTTTCCCTTCCGCATCGCCGTTGTCGTCTATCCGCTGCTCTACTGGTATTTCAGCATCATCGTCGTCGATGCCGCGCTGGCGGAGGTCGTGACCTATTTCGGCTGTTTCTTCCTTTGGTCGCAGATAGTCCAGCGCGCGCTAATGCCTGGCATGGTCATGCCTGTTCTACATGACGTGGGACAGTTGGTCAGCGCCATCCCGATCAGCCGTGCAGCATTCGTAGGTCTTATTAAGCCGAAAGGTCATCCCTTTTCGGTCACGGCAAAAGGCGGGGACAGGACAAGAATTGTCGTCCAATGGCGCATGATGGCGCCCTTTCTTGTGTTGCTGATCCTTACAGTTCTGGCGCTGCTTATGGGCATCTTTTTCGACAGCTTTGCCTTCTACGACGCAGGGGACGGCAAATGGGTGGTGATCTTCTGGACAATCTACAATGTGGTCGTGCTGTTCCTAACCGTGCTGGCCTGTGTCGAGTTGCCGCGACGCGAGCGCCACATTGCAGATCTGCCTGATCGCGGAATCCTTGTCGCCGAGGGGAAGGTCGCGCGCTACTGGATCACCTCCCTCACGATGGAAGTGGCGCGACTGCGTGGCAAGATCCTCTCTGTCGGGACAGAAGGCACCTTGCGTCTGCACGGCATCGGCGATCTGCCGGTTGAGGTTGTCGGAGAAACCGTCGACGGGATGCGCGTGCGCCTGATGCCAAATCCGGAGCAGAGAGAGGCACTCATGCTTCGGTTCTATGCTGAAGGTGCCGCGCCGGGGATCGAGCGTGCCCGCCTTTCGGGGCTCATGATGGGATTGGGGCGGCGCCTATCCTTCAGCTCTCGTCCTTGACGCGGTCATTTTGTAGCCGCGTCAGAGCATCCGACAACAGTGCGGCTTCATGTGTGACCCGGGAGCTGTGCGGATAGTCCTGCGATCCCTCCGCAATACGGGCCGCCGTATTGGCAAGTGAGGTGATCGGCACCATGAAGACCTTCGAGAAGAGAATAGCCGCAGCAAGTGACAAGCCCACTCCAACCAAAGAGGCGTAAAGCGCCCCTTGCTGAACAAAATCTGCCCGGAAATCAATCGCTTCAGCGTCGAGGCGACCGACCATTCGCCACCCAAAGCTGGGCAATTCTCCGAAAGACACTTCTGGCACCAATGAGGCAAAGTAGTCGCGACCATCCGGCCAGGTTTCGCGCTGCTGCGATTGCACGCCTGTTTGCGCCGCTCGCAAGATCTGCAGATCAGCAGAACTGGGTGCCTCTCCAGTAGACGAGGCAGACACTTCACCGTTCGAATTGATCAGAAACAAATCCAGATTGAAACGCGACGCTGTCTCGCGCAGGTAGTTCTCAAGCCACTTCTCATTGATATGCATCCCCAGAACGCCAATCGGATCGCCGTTGGCATCCATCACAGGCCGGGCAAGATCAATGAAGCGAAGGGGGTCTGTGGAATTGGGATTCAAGATCTGCGCCAGCAGGACGGCGTCATGCACATCTCCGGCAAAACCGCCATTCAACCCATTCCGGAACCATGGCCGTTCGCTGACCGACTGGCCCAACAGAAGGTCATTGTTCGCGGCCACGACTTGCCCCGTCAGATCAGCAAATCCGATCCATGATATTCGGCTGCCATTCCCGCTCATCCCCGACAAGACGTCTGACAAGCGAGCGGATTCCATTTCTGCAACCTGATCAGACAGGCGCACAAGATCACGCCAGTCGCGTTCCAGTGTGCGGGCAAGATCTTCGGCGGCTACCGCCGTGCGGAACCGGACTGTATAGTCCAGGTTGCCTTCGGTCATACGGGCAGATTGAACAATGACCACGCTGGTCAAAAGCACGGCCATGGCCGAGACACAAATCAAGGTAAAGATGAGAAAGGCGCGGCGCAGGGTGATGTCAGGCAATGGCGAACATGTCCCTCAGAAAGTGTTGATGTTGAAACCGATGAAAACCTCTTCTGAACGCAACTTGTAACCAAACCTCAGGCTTGCGGGCCCGTCCGAAAGCTTTTTCTGAACGGCAATCGTTGTCTCCCGATAGCTATCGCTACCCCCATCAGAGAGTTCAAAGCTCAGCCTTTGTTGCTGCAGCGTCAGTTGGGCCAGCACGAACCACGCCGCATCGATGGAATTCAATTCGATCAGACCGTAGACGGATCCGAAGGGCGTCGCAGTATAACGGTCCAGAGACAGCTTCACACCTGGTTCAGGATCACCCCAAGCCCCATTCTCGCGTAGCAGGCCGATGGACGGACCAAGCTTCAGCACTGCCACTTCTCCAAGTGGAAACGCATAGGTCACGCTGGTGATGGCAGAACTGCCACCTTCATAATCCGATAGATTGAGCCCGAAGTTCCATGGACCTTTCGCCACTGTTGTCACGAAAGATCGCGTATCGCGTCCCGCATCTGTTTGCATGAAGAAACCATCAGCCAATGCGGGCTGCGCCAAGCTGGCAAGGCCCATAGCACCGATAATCACCCTGATCATTTCTTTTATTGAGATCATGAAAAGTTTCCTGTGTGCCAGCTTTCAAAAGGACACACCAAAAGTGAAACATATGGCGCCCAAGATTGCCAGCCTTAGAGGATGCCAGATACCGCACGCAACATGAATGTCCGGTTTGGACAAGCTGCATCACAGCGCCCAAAACGAAGACGAATGACCGCAATGGGCCGATCCTATATGAAAGCCTCACTGTTACAGACAGGCATCCAGGCGGTCGGATACTGCTATATAGCGAAGCGTTCGAGTGCCCCCTCCAGCGCACAGCATTCAGCAAAAAAATAAACTTGCAGCGATGGATTGAAGAGCTCGTTGCGCATGCCGATATCCACGCAATCCGCGGCGGACTGGGCGCAAGTGCTGTCACGCAGCAGATCCATCTGACCGCTGATGGCATACTGTGTCTGCCCGCGATCGTCGGGCTCAAAGGTTTGAACTAATTGCGCTTCTGTGGAAGTTTGTTCAATCGTGAGACACTCCAACCGGCTTGCTTGGATGCAACTGGTTCTTGGGCGCTTCGTGGTCACTGCGATCACTTGGCTGTCCCCTTGACCGTCCCTCATCACGACGCCTTTGCCTGTTTGACACTCATGGCATCCCACACCTCTGAACTTCTTCTTTCAACATCAAAACAACCATGCGAACGCGCACGGTCGCTCGCACAACTTTAGAAAGATCCCGACGATGCCATATCTCACAGCAATCATAGCGAGCATTATCTGCCTCGGTGCTGTTAGCGCGATCTACTGCAGCAGAGTATTCTCCAAGCCGGGAAGTTGGTTTCGCGGAGAAGTAGTGGATATGCTATTGATTTCCCTTCTATCCGGTTTCTTCCCCTTGGCACTCGCGGCCAGCTTGATGGGTCTGCAGGACGATCTGGGTAATGGTTTCAGCTCGTCGGCAATGCGCTCAGCAGGGTTGGATTTCATAGCCTTGTTTGTGCTGGGCGCGAGTTTCATGATTTTCCTCGCTCTTGTGAAAGCGGTTCTTCGCGAAGCTGATGCCTGTCAACGGCGGAGACAAAACCGGCCACGTGGCGGCGCAAAAGTAGGCCAGTGGCGGGGCACTAAGCGCCATGGCGCGTGCGCTCCCCAAATAGTTGGCATGTGCCATGGCGCATTGGCCCG
>NZ_JARAMP010000024.1:0-51941 GCF_028802875.1 Seohaeicola sp. 4SK31
CCGGGCCAATGCGCCATGGCACATGCCAACTATTTGGGGAGCGCACGCGCCATGGCGCTTAGTGCCCCGCCACTGGCCTACTTTTGCGCCGCCACGTGGCCGGTTTTGTCTCCGCCGTTGACACAGCACCATGTTCGCAGCGCTGAACAGCGTCCTGCGGGATGGAGAGGTGGACGCCAAGGTGATCAACCGCATGTCACAGCAGACAGGCGTTGACCCCGAGACGCTGCTTGAACAGGTGACGACCGTTCAGGCTGGCATGTATGACGCCGTGACAGCCAAGCTGGCCACGCTGGGGGTCCACGATGAAGACGTATTCTCAGACTTCGTCAACTCCTCCAGCGAGAACCAGCAGCGTGTGACCGAGGCCATCCGGTCCCTAATGACCAGCAACAGCACCAAGGGCTTCGAGGACTTGGCCGCAGACTATCGCGCCTCCCTCTACCGCCTCGACCCTGACGCCGTGCTGGACGCATTGGACGCTTCCGGCCTGACCTACTACCGCGCAGCCTCGGGGGTCTTGCTGGTTGACGTGCCTCGGCTTGGCCAAATGTCCTATGAGCAGGCTGTCAAAGGCGGCTTCCTCAAGGTCTCCCGCGCCTGACCCTTCCTCCCCCTGTTCAGTGGCAACCTAACGTCACCGGACAGGGGGGCATCAGGCGTCCTCGGAGGGCAGGCCCAGCGCCTTCTTCAAGGCCTTCGTGGTCACCACCAGCTTAGCCCTATCGCCCCCGTAAGCCGTGTTTCCCTCGCCCCCGAGGGTGTGCCCAAGGAGGAGGTTCTGGACCAGTTCGGGCACATCTGCGGTCACCAGCCAATCCTTCATATTGTGGCGCAAGGAATGGTTCGTGTGGCGGGGGTTCGTGGTGATCGTGCGGAGGTGCTTCATCAGGATTTGGGAGGCACCATCGCCCCCGCGCTTACCGCTGTATCGGGGAAACAAAGCCCTGCCCTCTCGGGGCAACTCAAGGGCCTCCTTGGCAGCGGCCAGAGCATCGCCCACAAGTGGCACAGAGCGGATGGACACTTGGGTCTTCAAGCGCCTGTCTTCGTTCCACTGGATGCGGAGGTGCGGCAGTTCTCCTGTCACGTCCACATCGTCAACAAGGAGGCCAGTCACCTCGGACATGCGGCATCCCGTGCCTTCCAGCATCCGCCATATCAACCCGATCTCGGGCAACCTGACAGCGCCACTGGACAGCCTCTCCCGCATGGCCTTGATCACGTCAGCAGGCAACGGGTCGCGCTTGTCGCTTTCGTTCTGCAATGCCTCTTTGCCAGTGGACCCCACGGACAGCTTCTCGAATGGGTTGGCTACCGACCCGGCAAGATCGAACTCCCGCAGCGCCAAGGAGACAACAGCTGTAACGAGGTTCAACTCCCTCTCGACCGTGGCGGGGGACAATTTGCCGCCGCCCTTCTTCTCGGACTGCAACATAAGATCACGAACCTTGCGGGCATGTTCCCGTTTGAGACCCGACAACGGCAGCTTGGTCAGATCGCCCAGCGCCTCCTCGACCCGCTTGAAAACCCTGTCCAACCGCTTCCGCCCGTCTTCATCATCCCCCAGCCGCTCCCTCAGGTAGATGTTCCGGGCATCCTGCAAGGTGTGTGCGGGGGCTGGCCTCTCTGGGTCCATGAGGGCCGCGATGGTCAATGCCTTGCCCTTCACTCCCCGCAGGCTTTCAGCGACCACCTCACGTCTGTCATAGTCGTCTTCATCATTCTCAAGACCGACGACAGCAGCAGTCATGGCATCTGCTTCCACCTTGGCAGCGAACCACGCCTCACGGGGGGATTGGGTCTCGACAGCGGACAGGCTGGCCTCGCCCTCTCTTTCCATCTTAGCGAACGCCGCCTGTGCTTTCGGGTATTCCGCAACCAGCGCCGCTTCCGTTTTGGCCTTGAAGTAGTAACGGAACCAGCCCCGCCCTACCACGTCAACGAGTCGCTTAGGGACGCGACGACGATACCGCCAGCCACCCGAGTCTGTCTTATCAACGTGTTCTAGCTTCACCGTCATGACCATCCTTGTGCCCTTTCTGTGCCCCGAAATGTGTCCTTCGGGAAGAGCCAACGGCCTTGTATCGTTGAAAAAAAGGATGATCAGCGAGTGATCTGGTGCCCCCACACGGACTCGAACCGCGGACCCACTGATTACAAATCAGTTGCTCTACCAGCTGAGCTATAGGGGCACTGGAGAGTGCGTTTAAGCAATCACGGCGCGGGTGGCAAGAGGATTTCCACCTCAGCGATTGGCGCGCGCCAGCAGTCCCACGGCGGCCAGACCTACAAGGATCACCAGAATCGCGGCGGGGGCGGCGTTGCCCAGATTCTCGAGGCTGGCCTGATCATGCACCCGCGTGGCCAGTGTGTTGTAGTTGAACGGGCGCAGCAACAGCGTCGCGGGCAACTCCTTGACGCAATCGACAAAGACCAGCAGCAGGGCCGAGGCGACAGAGCCCCGGATCAGCGGATAGTAGATCTGGCCCAACACCTGTCCCTGACTGCGCCCCAGCGACCGTGCGGCCATCGGCAGGCTGGGTGAGACACGGCCCATCGCGGCATCGGCCGCCCCTTGGGCGATGGCGAAAAAGCGCACGGTATAAGCCAGCACAAGCGCCGTGGCCGATCCGGTCAGCATCAGCCCGATGTCCACGCCCGTCACCGCCTGAACCATATCCGCGATGCGGTGATCCAGCGCCGCCAGCGGGATCAGCAAACCCACGCCCAGCACAGCCCCCGGTGCTGCATAACCGATGGTGGTCAACGGCAGCAGAAGACGCGGCAGACGGCGGCCGGACAGGCGCACGCCATAGACCATGAACACCCCTGCCAGCACTGTCAGAAGCGCCGCAGCCCCGCCCACAGTCAGCGTATTGAACAAGGCGCGTCCCAGTGCCGGATCGGCCCAACGGTCCGCATTATCCAGGGCATGGGACAAGATCACCCCCCCCGGCAACAGAAAGCCCAGCGCGAAGGGAATCAGACACAGCAGCGTCGCCACCCAAGCGACCGGCCCCCTCAACGCGGCCGGCTCGACCGGACGGTGGCGGGTCGACAGGTTGAAGAACCTGATCCGACGCCGACTGGATTTCTCCAGCCCCACCAGCAGGATCACCAACACCAGCACGACGCTCGCAATCTGCGCGGCACCTGCGGCATTGCCACTTTCCAGCCAGACGCTGAAGATACCCGTCGTCAGGGTCTGCACAGCGAAATAGTCGACGGCGCCAAAGTCGTTGACCGTTTCCATCATCACGATCGCCATCCCCGCCGCGATGGCAGGGCGTGCCAGAGGCAGACCGACACGGGCAAACCGGCCCCATGGCCCTGCACCAAGGGACCGCGCCACTTCTTCAGAGGCGCCCGATTGCTCGCGGAACGCGGCGCGGGCCAGCAGGTAGACATACGGATAAAGCGCGGCTGTCAGCACCACCACGGCAGAGCCGATCGACCTGATCTGCGGAAACCAATAGTCGCGCGACGAGCTCCACCCCATCATGCCCCGCAACCAGGTCTGCACCGGGCCGGCATATTCGAACATATCGACCAGCGCATAGGCCCCCACATAGGCCGGGATCGCCAAGGGCAACAGCAGCAGCCACTCCAGCCAGCGTGACAACGGAAAGCGGTAGCGCGTGATAAGCCAGGCCGCCCCCGTGCCGATGAACCCGGACAACAAGCCCACGCTCAGCATCAGGATCAGCGTGTTGCGCATATAGCGCGGCAATGTCGTCGAAATCAGATGCGGCCATATGTTCTCGCCAGGTGTCAGCGCGATCCAGACGACCGACAGGATCGGCAGAACCACGATAGCCGCAATCAGCAAGGCACCGAACGACCAAGGGCTGAGAAGCGATCCGCGTCGTCTGCGCCATCTCGGGCGCGGCCTGTCTGCTGCGGTGATGTCACTCATGCGGATCAGGCGTCTCCCGGTTGTGTCGCTGCCGCAGGTTCATTGCCTGAATACGGTTCAACTGTCCAGAAAAGAGCTTATAGTCGTCCCGGTACAGTACCAGCAAGACAAGAGCAGTTTACCAGATGCATATCGTTCTTCACGCCGGCGTCCATGCCACCGACGAGGACCGGCTTATCAAGTGTATTCTCAAGAACACCGAGGCATTCTCGGCGCTTGGCATCGCAGTGCCCGGACCCTCGCGCTATCGCCGACTGCTCCGGGACACGCTGAACGCAATGGCTGATGGCGAACCTGCCCTGGATGCGCGTGCCGTACTGCTGGACGCGATCCTCGAAGGTGACATGCCCGACAGGATGATCCTGTCCAATGACAGTTTCTTCGGCACACCGAAAATGGCCATCGGCAAGGGCGTGTTCTATCCGGGGGCCGAGCTTAAACTGGCACGACTGCGCAAGCTGTTTCCGAACGACAGTATCGAGTTGTGTATGGGTCTGAGAAACCCCGCGACCTTCGTGCCGGCCGTCTTTGCGCTTGCGCCCGATACAGATCTGCCGGGCTTTCTCAACGGGGCCGATCCGCTTCACCTGCGCTGGTCCGAACTGGTGACGCGGATCAGAAGCACGGTCCCCGATATCGAGATGACCGTCTGGTGCAATGAAGATACGCCGCTGATCTGGGCCTTCCTCGTGCGCGAGATGGCGGGCCTTGCCCCGAATACCAAGATCATCGGTGGTTTCGATCTTATTTCGGAAATCATGTCCGCAAAGGGGATGCAGCGTTTTCGGGCCTATCTGAAAAGCCACCCTTCGATGACAGAAATCCAGAAACGCCGCGTGATCGCTGCCTTTCTGGACAAATACGCCCTGGATGACGCGATCGAGGAAGAAGTGGACCTGCCCGGCTGGTCGCAGGACCTGATGCGGCAGATGACCGAGACCTATGAAGAGGATATCTTCAGGATCAACCGCATTTCAGGCGTGGATCTGGTGTCGCCCTGATCCGATCAATCCGCAGGCCCGGCAAGACCGGAACCGGACGGACAACGCGTCAGATCATGCCTAGCGCGGCCTTGTACATCTCAAGCACGGCTTCCTCTTCGGCAATGTCGTCCTTGTCGCGCTTGCGCAACGAGATGACCTTGCGCAGGACCTTGGTATCGTAGCCGCGTCCCTTGGCTTCGGCCATCACCTCTTTCTGCGCGTCGACGATGTCTTTCTTCTCGGCCTCCAGACGCTCGTACCGTTCGATGAAGGCGCGCAGTTCTTCTGCGGCAACGCTGTAGGTGGCGTCGGAAATGGTGTCGCTCATCGTCTCTCAAGCCTCCGTTGGGTTGCCCTTCCCTACCGCCGCCCCCCGCGCCCTGCAAGACCGATGATGCGAAAAGCCGTCGCGTTGCGGCGCGCGCGGCAATGCGCTAAGGCAGGGGCGCGCAACAGGAGCAGACGATATGCAAGGATTGATCTGGAGTGGTGCAGCCGTGTCGGTCGCGGGTCTGGCAGGGCTGATCTGGTGTATCTTCAAGGTGGCGGCCGCCAAGCGGGCGAACCTGCCGGATGAAGAGATGCGCGCCACGATCAAGCGGGTGGTGCCGATCAATCTGGGGGCCCTTTTCATGTCCGTCATCGGCCTGATGATGGTCATCATGGGCGTGTTTCTGACCTGAGAATTTCGAGGCCCGCCGCCGCGTGTCCCACGGTGGGACACTTTGTGGATCATGCCTTTTCAAAGACTTGCCAGACGCAGTTAAGAATTTCTTAACGATCCTGAACCTTTTTCAAGGAATTGAGGTCCTCGAATCCCTGTCCCTCGCGCACCAGTGCCGCGACTTGCGGATCGGGCGTGTAGAGAGCAGGGTTTTCAGGCGTGAACCGCTTGAGCGCTTGCAGGATGTCGAAAAGCCCCACCAGATCGGCAGCTTTCATTGGCCCCCCATGCCAGCGTGGAAATCCGTGGCCCTGGATCATCACTGCGTCTATATCCGATGGCCTGAGCGCGATACCCGCCCGCAGCGCGCGCGCGCCCGCATTGGCCATCGCTGCCACGGCCCGCAGGATGATCGACTCGGGAGAAAGGGGCCCTTGGGGCGGGGCCTGGGCATCCGTGGGAAGGTCCAGAATCGCTGCGACCGCAAGATCGGATTGCGCCTGCCCTTCCTGCCACAGGTAATACCCGCGTCCGGAGCCTTGTCCGGTGCGCCCCGCCATGATCAGCCTGTCCAGATCGCCCAGATGCTGCTGACCGACATCAAGTCGCGCCGTCGCAATGCGGCCTTGTGTCATGCAGGCTTCAAGTCCCACAAGGTCCATCTGCCGGAAAACGCCATGCGGGAAACCATATCCCTGCAAGGCTTTGTCGATGGCCACAGGGCTGACACCCAGACGCAGCATTCCGGCCGCGGCCTCGCGCAGGGCGGCGAGGATCACTTCGCCCATGCCGCCCCCGCCTGTTCCCGTGCGCACCGGAATCCGGCGCAACTGATCACGCAACAGGACCACAGTCCGCGCGATGGCCGCGTCGGAGGTGGATGGACCGGGGATCACCTCGGCCAGCAGGGTCAGATGAGCCGGGTGGGCCAGCCGCACCCCCAGCACTGATCCGGGTCGCGCCGTGGCCGCCGCGATTTGTGCGATCTCGTGCTGCGCGGTCGTCGTCACCAGAACGGACCCCTCCGACGCCAGCCGGTCAAGGGCCGCCATCACCTGCTGTTTGGTGGGCAATGTATCGGCCACGGCCTCGATCAACAGATCGGCGCGGGCAAGATCCGCCAACTGGGTCGTGCCGTGCCACAGCGTCATCTGTGCTGCTGCTGCGTCGGCCGTCATCTGGCCTGCGCGGACCAGACCGGCCTGCGCCCCGGCAATCCGTTCCGCAAGCGCCTTCACGGCCTCGTCGCTGCGCTCGAACTGCACCACGGGCAAACCTGCCGCCAGACAGGTCACCGCAATGTTGGCCGCGGCAACGCCACCGCCAACCACGGCCACAGAGGTGACCGCCGGTGCCTTGGCGCGCGCCAACTCGGGCATATGACCCGCGCGACGTTCGGCGACTGTCGCATGGCGCAACGCTTTCGACACATCCGAGGCCAGCAAATCCTCGAAGGCGACGGCCTCGAAATCCAGTCCGGCGTCGAACGGCAAAAGGCAGGCGGCCTCGACGCAATCCACGATCTTCGCACCTGCAATATTGGGGCTGCGCGCCACCTGATCACGCCGCGCCGCTATGGCGGTCGCATTCGCGGCGAAATCGGCCAGACCATCGCGCATGTCGCAGGTCCGTCGCAGCGCGCCGCCTGCCGCCAGATCAGCCGCAAGACCCTGCGCCACTGCAATGGCCGCCGCCTCGGCATCGTCATCCTCGGGCACCAGCCGGTCCACCAGCGGGCGCAGGAGTCGTGCCCGCAGCAAGCGATGATGTTGCGACAGCAGCATATCAAGCGCGCCCTGCGCGCCCAGAAAACGCGGGAGACGCTGGGTGGCGCCAGCCTGCGGACACAGACCCAGCATCACATCGGGAAAGCCGATACTCGCCTCGCCGGTCGCGACGCGGGCATGGGCGGCCAGTGCCAGTTCGGCCCCCGCCCCCTGCGTCATGCCATGCAGAAGAACGACGACCGGGGTCGCGCTATCCTCGATCCTGCGGCAAATATCCGCCATGAGCGGCGCAGCGAAGCCCCGATCCGCTTCACGCAGATCAAGTCCCATGGACAGGCCGCGCGTTTGCGGCGCAGCGGTTCCTGCCATTCCGGTCACGACAATCGCGGTCACTTCGGGGTCAGAGATGGCCTTGGACAGCGCCTCATCCAGATCCCGGCGCATTTCGTGCGTCAGTGTGTTCAGCGGCGGCTGCGCCAGCCTGATGATCGCCACCCCGTCCCGCTGATCCTGCCGGATTGTCCCGACCACGCCACCGCCCCCCTTGCCATCCATCCCGCACCGCCAGCCGCTCTCGGCGACAGAAGCTTGACTGACTGTGCAAAATCAAAGCGGTATCTGGCAAGCCCCGTTACACGGGCAGATTGTCGAACTGCGCCTCGGTGGCGGCATCGGTCAGGAGCGCATCCAGCGCGCGCAGGCGTTCCGGCACCTGGTATCCCTCGTGCCCAAGCCGGACACACAGGCGATGCAGATCGCCCTGCAGCTCGACACGCGCTTCGGGCGGGGTCGCCCGGATCTCGGCCTCTAGGGCCTTCATCATGAGGATCAGATCGCGTGGCAGTTGGTCAGTCATCGTTTCCTCCTGCCCGGCGCAGCACCGGGCCAGTTGTTCGGTCACGCTGCCCTGTTCAATGCGCCGCAGCGCAGGACTTGCAGAAGGGCGTGGCCGGCAGCACATCCAGTCGCTCTTCCGAAATGCGCGCCCCGCAGGTCACGCAGATCCCGTATTCACCCGCCTTGATGCGGCCCAGTGCCGCCATGATGCGCCGGATCTCGTCCAGCCCGGACTGGCCCAGACGCTCCAGCACCTGATCGCCTTCCGTCTCGATGGCCATGTCGTCCCAATCCTTGGTGTGGGGCTGTTCAAGCTCGGCCTCGATGCTGTGCAGGCGGCTGTCCAGTTCGGACAGGCGTTTCAAAAGCGTTGCGCGGCGGGTTTCAGTGGTTTTCATTATGGCGTCTCCCTAGATTGTGTTGATCCTGTCAGATCAGGGTCTGTCTGACCTTGATACAGGTCAAACCCTCTCCTGCCGTGCGGGGTTCCGTCGCGGGAGATGTGGTTGACCCTTGATACACATGCGGATGATCATATATGTTGGCCAAACGGAGGATAGACCATGACACCTGACGTCACCGCCTTTTTCGACGAGGCCACGAACACCGTTTCCTATGTGGTGAAAGACCCCGAAGGCAGCGCCTGCGCGATCATCGATTCCGTTCTGGATTTCGACTATGCCTCGGGCCGCACCGATACCAAATCGGCGGATGCGATCATCGCGCATGTCCGTGCCGCGGGGCTGGACGTGCAATGGCTGCTGGAAACCCATGTGCATGCCGACCACCTGTCCGCCGCCCCCTACATTCAGGAACGCGTCGGCGGCAAGATCGGGATCGGCGACCGGATCAAGATCGTGCAGGACACCTTCGGCAAGGTCTTCAACGAAGGGACCGAGTTCCAGCGCGATGGCAGCCAGTTCGACCGGTTGTTCGAAGAGGGCGACAGTTTCATGATCGGGCAGTTGCGCGGCGATGTCCTGCATACGCCGGGGCATACACCTGCCTGCCTGACCTATGTGATCGGCGATGCGGCCTTCGTGGGCGATACGCTGTTCATGCCCGATTTCGGCACCGCGCGCTGCGATTTTCCGGGCGGGTCGTCCGAGGTCCTGTTCAACTCGATCCAGAAGATCCTTGCCCTGCCCGACGCGACACGAATTTTCGTGTGCCATGACTACAAGGCGCCCGGTCGCGATGACTATGCCTGGGAGACCACGGTGGCCGCACAGAAAGCCGGCAACATCCATGTGGGCGCAGGCAAGAACCGCGAAGATTTCGTCAAGATGCGCGATGCCCGCGATGCGCAGCTGGCCATGCCCAAGCTGATCATCCCGTCCTTGCAGGTGAACATGCGCGCGGGTCAGATGCCGCCCGCCGATGAAAAGGGCGATGTGTTTCTGAAAGTGCCAGTCAACAAACTTTGACCTTCTCATCCGGGCGCGGCGCAAGATCGCGAGCGGAGCGTTTCCACGCAAACCAACAGGACAAGACACTATGGAACAGGACTGGATCTGGGGTCTGGTGGGCGGGTTGCTCATCGGGACCGGCAGTGCGGTGTATCTGCTGGCCAATGGCCGTATCATGGGGGCCAGTGGCATCATCGGCGGGCTGGTGGACGGCACGGGACGCAGCACGGCGGTCGAGCGCGTGGTGTTTCTGGCGGGTGTGATCCTGCTGCCGATCCTGCTCTATCCGCTTTATGGACATGTCGACACCCATGTCTCGACCAATCCGCTGGTGATCGTCGCGGCCGGATTGCTGGTTGGTGCGGGCACGCGTCTGGCGAATGGCTGCACCTCGGGTCACGGCGTTTGCGGCATCTCGCGGTTCAGCCTGCGGGGGATCGTCGCGACCGTCTTCTACATTCTGGCGGGCGGTCTGACGGTCGTGTTCTTCCGTCATCTTCTGGGGGTCATCTGATGCGGCTGCTTTTTGCATTCATCGCAGGCGGATTGTTCGGCGCGGGGTTGTTCGTGTCAGGCATGACCGACACATCCAAGGTGCAGGGCTGGCTTGACGTTTTTGGCGACTGGGACCCGACACTGGCCTTCGTGATGGGGGGGGCGATCATCCCGATGGCCATCGCGTGGCGCTTGGTGCCGGGGCGCAAACCCTTGGTGGGCGGCGACTTTCCAGAACCGCAGGAACCGCGCGTCAGCCGGAACCTTGTGCTTGGATCGACCATGTTCGGCGCAGGCTGGGGACTGGCGGGGCTTTGCCCCGGCCCGGCCATCGCATCCCTGTCCTATGGCGGGGTCTGGCACTGGGTCTTTGCCGCCGCCATGCTGGCGGGCATGGCACTGACGCCCATGCTGCGCGTCAGGCTGGACAGGATGGTTCCAGCGGAATAAGCAGAGCCATGGATATTCGTCAGATCACGCCCCGCTACGCCGTCTCGCCGCAGATCGACCCCGAGGATATCGTGGCGATCAAGGCGGCAGGCTTTACCACCGTCATCTGCAACCGCCCGGATGAGGAAGTCCCCCCGTCGCACCGCGCCGATCAGGTCGCCGAGGTTGCACGCGCGGCCGGTCTGACCTTTCACGTCCTGCCCCTGACCCATCAGACAATGACGCCCGAGAATGTCGCGCGTCAGCGCAGTCTTATCGAGGGTTCGGAGGGGCCGGTGCTGGCCTATTGCGCTTCGGGCACGCGCTGCTCGGTGGTGTGGTCGCTGGGTCAGGCCGGTCATCTGCCGGTGGATCAGATCATGCAGGCCACGGCCAATGCAGGCTATGATCTGGCAGGTCTGCGCCCGCAACTGACCGCGCTGGAATCGCAAGGCGGGGTCTGACGCCGCGCGCCTGTCGGCGCTTGGCGCGGGTCACGCCGCATCCGGCCCGATATCCAGCCCAAAGCGCGACAGATCGTCAAGATCATCCGTGATCCGCATCTCGCCCAGCGCAGCAAATGACCCGGCACTGACTTCGTCCGGCGCCGGACCATCGGTGCCGTGCCCGAAAACAGTCAAGGGATCGTCCTGCGTTGCGGGTTGAACTTTAGGGCGCAGCCGTTCGGGCATGATGGCCGCCCCCCCGGCCCGCCCATCGGCAGGCGCGCTGTCCGCTGCGGATTGTGTTTCGGTGGACTGCGGCGCCTGCATCCCCCCCGGCATGTTCAGGCAAATGGCCCGCAACCCGTCTATCTTGCCAAGCCGCCCTGTCGCCACCCGCCGCCGACCGACACCTTCCAGCGCAATCTCGCGCAGCGCCTCGGCCGGAAGTGGCAAGACATCGCCCACAACGAGCTTCCCGATTTCTGACAGTGGCAAAGAGACCCGGCACAGCACCGCGTCCAGTCGCACGGGTGCATCCATGACCCGCGTTTGCAGTTGCCTGCCGGACACCTCGCGATCTGCGGCGCGGCGATGCTGTTCCGGATCCTCCCGCCACGGCAGGACAAGGATCACTTCGCCCTGACGCGCGCCACCTGCGATGTCCAGATCCACCCGGAAGACATGATAGTCCGGCGCGTCCAGCGTCAGACCCAGACTGCGCCGATCATCAATCATCGCGCCAAAGCGAAAGCCACAGGCCCAGTAGCGGTCTGCATGATCGGACAGATCCTGCGTCATGCGTTGCAGGATACCGTCCACCAGCGGTGCCGCCAGCGCGGCATCCGTGCGGGTCAAGGGCCTGTCGCGTGGCGGCCGTGGAAGCACCTGCCCCACGGTCTGCATTTCGATCAACGCCGAAAGCGTGGCCGAATCCAGTGTCATGACGCCCACCGCCCCGTCCGGCCCGTCCAGCAACAGCAGCAGCAACCCATCCGGAATCAGCGCCAAAAGCCCCGGATGATCAACCCGAGAGCGCGCCACAGCCTGCACCGAGAGGACCAGCGAAAAGACGTCATTCGCGGTCTTTTCCGTCGCAAGACGCAAGGCGCGCGCAGGCGACATGGCCCGCGCCTCCTGCTCGTCGCGCGCCATGCGCGCCTTGCGGCGCAAAACTGCGTTTGATGCTGTTCCGACCATGTTCTCCGCCACCGCTTCTGCGGGTTCCGTGGTCCTTTTCTACCTGCGGGAAGGTTACGATTGTCTGAACTCCGGCGGGCAAGTTGCGCCTTATCGCGCGGCCATGCGTTGAGCAGCAGGCAGGCTGACGCGGAATGCGGCACCGCCCTGTCCGGGCAGGTAGCCCAGCGTGCCGCCCAACCGGCCCATGATCTCGCGGCAGATGGCCAGACCCAGCCCGGCCCCGCCTGCCTGCCGATCGGCCACGCGATAGAATTTTTCGAACACCATGCCCTGCGCCTGCGGTGGGATGCCCGATCCGTTGTCAATGAAATCCACGATCACGCGTCCACCCCGACGGCTGACGTCAATCGTCAGTTCCGGCCGGTCGGCATCGCAGTATTTCTGTGCATTGGCGATCAGGTTGATGAAGACCTGCGCCAGCCGGTCGTGATCTGTGGTCAGCATGATCTCGGCCGCCGGGCCTGACCGCCGCACCCGCATCGCGTGCATGTCGGTTCCGGACGCCGCGATGGCGTGGCTGATCACATCCGACAACAGACCGTCGCGAATGTTCAGATTGACCTGACCATTCTCCAGCACGCTCAGATCCAGCAGATCGTCGAGAAGCCGCGTCAGGCGGATCGCCTCGGCATGGATGATCGACGCGTAGCGGGTCAGGTCCTTGGGTTCCAACCCCTCGGCATCGCGCAAGATCTCGGAAAACGCCCGGATCGAGGTCATCGGCGTGCGCAACTCGTGGCTGATCTGGCTGAGGAAGGCGTCCTTCTGCACCGAAAGCTGGGTCAGCTTGTCATTGGCGGCGCGCAATTGGCGTGCCGTGCGGGTCAGCTCATTGGACTTCGCCTCCAACTGGCTGGAATATTCCATCATCTGCGCGGTTTCGTCCGCCACGGCCAGCAGATCCTCGACCGATACGGTGGCCGCGCCCATGATCTGCGCCACCATTGCATGCGCCGTGGCGCCACCGACGGCCCCTGACAGCTCCCGCTCCAGCCGGGCCAGAAAATCGGGAGTGGGTTCGGGCAGATAGCCCGCCAGACCTTGCCGCGCGGCCTCGGCCTGAAAGAAGCTTTGCACCTGTTCGGGTCCCAGAATCCGCTGCGCCATGATCATCAGATCCTCGGACTGGGCAATTCCACCCGACCAGCTTTGCGGATTATCGGAATGGTCGAAGATGTTGACGAATTGCGCACCTTGCAGCCGCTCCAGCGGAGAGGGAAAGCTGACGAGGGAAACCAGCACGAAAACCGTCACATTCAGCAAAAGCGACCACATGCCCGCATGCAGCAACGGGTCGATCCCCTCGATCCCGAACAGGGCATGCGGCCGCAGCCAGGACAGCCCCCAGGGGCCCTGTTCCATCACCGCCTGTGACAGCACACCGCCGCCGAAGCCCGGCAAGAGCAGGCACCATGTCCAGATGGCGAACCCGACGACCAGCCCGGCAAAGGCCCCGTTGCGGGTGGCGCCGCGCCAGAAGATCCCGCCCATCATCGCCGGAAGAAGCTGTGCCAGCCCGGCAAAGGACACCAACCCGATGGCTGCCAGCGCGGCACCACCGCCCGAGACCTTGTAATAGAGATAGCCCAGCGCCAGCACGACGCCGATGGAGAGCCGCCGCGCGAGGATCACCACATGGCGCACATCGGACGGGCCGCTGGCCCCGCCCTGGGTCAGACGCAGGAAGATCGGCATAACTATATGGTTCGACACCATCGTGGACAGCGCGATGGCCGCCACGATCACCATCGACGTGGCCGAGGAGAAGCCGCCCAGAAACGACAGCATCGCCAGACCCTCCTGCCCTTGGGTCAGGGGAACGGTCAGCACGAACTGGTCCGGGTTCGATCCTGCGGGCATCACCTCCAGCCCGATCACGGCGATGGGCACGACAAACAGGCTCATCAGCATCAGGTAGGTCGGAAAGGCCCAGGCGGCGGTGCGCAGGTGGCGCTCGTCCTCGTTCTCGACGACCAGAACCTGAAACATGCGTGGCAGAGTCAGGAAGGCGGCGGCCGACAGGAAGGTCAGCCCGACCCAACGCCCGCCATCCATCTGCCACTGTCCGATCTCGGAGGCGTCGATCCGCTCCATCATCGGGCCGACCCCACCCGCCAGCCCCCAGACCACGAAGACACCGACGGCAATCAACGCGAACAGCTTGACCACGGCCTCGACCGCGATGGCCATGACGACGCCGTGATGACGTTCGTTGGCGTCAAGGTTGCGCGTTCCGAACAGAATGGTGAACAGCGCCAGCCCCACCGCGACCCACAGCGCCGTATCATAACCCGCAATCAGCGATACACCATCGGGATCACTGATAGCAAAGCTTGAGAAAGACAGTGTAACTGATTGCAACTGAAGCGAAATATAGGGCGTGATTCCGATCACCGCCAGCACGGTCACGCAGACCGCAAGCAGCCCGGACTTGCCATAGCGCGACGAAATCAGATCCGCGACCGAGGTGATGCGTTGCGTGCGCCCGATCCGCACCATCTTGCGCAGGGCCCACCACCAGCCGACCATCACCAGCGTGGGACCAAGGTAGATCGTGACGAATTCCAGCCCCGACCGCGCGGCATAGCCGACCGCCCCGTAAAAGGTCCAGGCTGTGCAATAGATCGACAGTGACAGCGTATAGATCCAGGGCGAGCGCAGCCAGTTGCCCCGCCCCTTCAGCGCCGCCCGTTCCGCCATGAAAGCCACGCCGAACAGCAGCGCCACATAGGCAAGGCACACCGCGATGAGGATATTGAGCGTTGCCATGCCCGTCCCCTAGACGTCCTTGCCGCCCTGCGTTTCCGCCTTGCCGTCCAGCATCAGGGACAGGAACAGCGCGGCCAGCGCGAGCAGGACCCAGACCCCGAAGATATAGAGGATCGCGTTTGACGTTGCGACCGCCTCCACGTCTGCGGGCGCGGACGGCCCGCCCCCCTGTGGCCAGAGCAGCGGCACCAGCCAGAGCAGCACGCCCAGAAGGGGCAAAAGCCGCGCCGCGTCCATCAGCCGCCGCTGGCGATAGCTGCGCCTTTCCAGAAACAGCGGGCTGCCGCGCTCTTTCATTCCGCCACCAGCGCGTTCAGAGCCTCGATCACATCGGCGTTCGAGAACGGCTTGGTCATGAAACGGCTGGCACCTGCCTTTTCGGCCAGTTCACGGTCCCGCGCCTGCCCCCGGGCTGTCAGCATCAGGATCGGCAGGTCTTGCGTCTCGGGCTGGGCGCGCAGATCGGTCAGGATGTCATAGCCGCTGCGCCCCGGCAGCATCACGTCCAGGATCACCAGATCCGGGGCGCGGGCCCGCACCACCGCGACCGCGTCGTGGCCATTGGAATGGGTATCAACCTGCCAGCCATCGCGGGACAGGATGAAGCTGATGGCCTCGATGATGTTGGGCTCATCCTCGATGATCAGAACATGTTTCGCCATGCCACTTTCCCCTCCCCTGGAATGTAGCGGATCGGTCCTGACGGGTCGGGATTTCGCGCAGCCCCGACACCACGGGCCTTGGCCGACTATCGTCGGTGCAGGGCGACGTGTCAAAACCCATCTGTCAGGATCGACGGCTCGCGACGGCCCGCGCAGTCGCGGGCCGGACAGATGCGGCAACTGACGCCCACCTCACGTGGCAGATCGGGACCCGAGGTCATCTCCTGCCCTGCGGAATCGCGCGACAGAGGCAGGATCATCATATGCGCCTCGAACAGGGGATCGGCGTTGTAGTCCGGCTGCCCCACCGGCTGGGCTATGGCGAAGGCCCTGAACATGCGCCCGTGCCGTCCGCTTTGACGCAATGTCTGGCGAATCGGCGTCATCGGACGGCTGAGCGCCGCGAAAAGCGGCCAGCGCGGACAGGCGGCCCCAAAGCGCGGCAAGGCAAATCCTTCAAGCGGACGGCGCAGCAACAAGGTGCCCGACGCATCGCAACTGACCAGACCGACCGGAGTCCGGTTTGCCCCATCCAGTTCTTCGGCCGGTGGCAGGCTGGCCAGACGCCGCATCACCGTGGCGGGATCGACGCCCAGCCGCACCGACAGATGCAAAGGATCCAATCCTTCCTCGGTCGTCTGCGCCTCGTCACGCACCTGCTGCAACCGCACGAGCGGCAGCCGCTCTGCATCCGCGCGGTAACGCTCCAGATAGAGCCGGGCCTGTGCGCGGGCCGAGGCCGATTGCAGCGCCTCATCCTCGTCGATGATCGCGGCCATCATCCGGTCCGGCAGCGCGCCCTCCCCTTCGAGCTCGGCGAAATGATGCCCGCGCCGGGTCAGGAACCGCTCCATCTCGTCCTGCGGCGAACTCAGGGCCGCATCAGCCTTGCCCGCCCCGTCCAGATAGGCGACCAATGCCTGCGCCGATCGCGCCAGACGGCCTGCATCCTCGTTGATATTGCGATGGAAACGGTCCCGCCACTCGGGCTCGATCTCGCGCGGATCGACAAGGATGGCCGCAGTCGACCGGATCGCGGTCACGCTGGACAATACCTCGTGCATCGAGGCGGCAAGATAGGGGTCATGGGTCAAGCGGTCGGCCAGTTGCTCGACCGTGCGCTCGAGCGCCAGAACGCGGCGGTGCCGCTCGGCCAGAACGCCGGCCCAGCCGGGAAAGCGCGCCGCCAGATCCTCGATCCCCTCGGTCTCGGGCTTTGCGTGGGGCACGGCACTTGCCGCCTCGCGCAGGGTGGCGATCAACGCGGCCTCGGCCCCTTCGGTCAGGGCGGAAGGTTCGACACCAAGGGAGGCGGACAGGTCCAGCAGCAGCTTGCCCCCGATCCTGCGGCGATTGTGTTCGATCAGGTTCAGATAGGAGGCTGAAATACCTGCCTGCTTGGCCAGATCCGCCTGCCGCAGACCCAACGCAATGCGCCGCTCGCGGATACGTCCTCCGGTCAACTGCCGTTGCGGCATCCTGCGTCACCCCTGCTGTCGGTATGGGTTCTGGATCCTGTCAGCTTGATGAAACAAGCCATAGGAATCGCATCATATTTACACGATTTTCAACATGCGTGAAGCAGGAGTTACAGATAGGTGACGCCGCCCTCACCCGCCAACATCTCGCGCAGGGCGGTCTTGAGGACCTTGCCGTAATTGTTCTTCGGCAGTTCAGCCAGCACGGCATAGGCCTTGGGCCGTTTGAACCGGGCAATCCGGTCAAGGCAATGCGCATCCAGTGACGCGGCCTCAAGGGCCGCACCGCCACGCGGCACGACAAAGGCCACCACCACCTCGCCCCATTCGGGATCGCGCCGCCCCACGACCGAGACTTCATGCACATCCGCGTGGGTCAACAGCGCCTCTTCCACCTCGCGCGGGTAGATGTTGGTCCCGCCCGAGATGATCATGTCCTTGCTGCGGTCGTGCAGCGTCAGATAGCCGAGCGCATCCAGCGCGCCCATGTCGCCCGTGCGCAGCCAGCCATTCTGGATCGTCTTGGCCGTGGCCGCAGGGTTCTGCCAATAGCCGGGCATCACGGTCGTCCCTTTCACCATGATCTCCCCCACTTCTCCCGGTGGCAGGGGGTGGCCGTCATCGTCACCGACCCGGACCTCGACCACAGCCTGCGCGCGACCGACCGAACCCAGACGCGCGCGCCAGTCGGGATGGCTGCGGTCGGTCACATCGGCGCGCGACAGGGCGGTGATGCTCATGGGGCATTCACCCTGCCCGTAGATCTGCACGAAAACCGGCCCGAAAACCGCCACGGCCTCGACGATATCGGCCACATACATCGGCCCACCACCATAGACGATGGTGCGCAGCCCCTGCCCGGTCAGGCCATGCGCCTGTGCATGGGCCGTCATCCGCTTGATCATCGTGGGGGCGGCAAACATGTGCACCCGGCCATGATGCGCGGCCAGATCAAGGATCTCTCCCTCGTCAAACCCCGCCGAGATAGGGCAGACATGCCGCGCGCCCATCAGCACATGCACCAGCGCATAAAGCCCGGCCCCGTGACTCAGGGGGGCTGCATAAAGCGCGGCATCGTCGGAGGTGACCACATCCACATCCGCCAGATAGGACAGGCACATGGCCGACAGCATCCCATGCGTGATCATCACCCCCTTGGGCCGTCCCGTTGTGCCCGATGTATAGAACAGCCAGGCCAGATCAGCCGCCTCGCGCGGAGAGATCCCGGCGATCGCCTTGTGCGAGGTCACCTGCGAAAGCCCGGCATGATCCGCGCGGATCACGCGCGCGCCCCCCCCCTCCTGCGGCAAGGCTTGCTCCAGATCCTCTGCCAATCCGGCCGAAGCAAAAGCCAGCGACGCGCCCGCATCGCCCATGATCCACGCCGCCTCGCGCCCATGAAGCTTGGCATTGACCGGCACCGCGACGGCCCCGGCCATCCAGATTCCATAGAGAAGCACCAGAAACGAGGGAGTGTTCTTCATGAACAGTGCCACCCGGTCACCGGGCCGAACACCCTGCGCGGCAAGCCATCCCGCCACGGCGGCGGCCTGCGCATGGAACTGCGCATAATCCGCCACCACATCGCGCCCCAGATACAAGGCCGGACGCGCGCCGTTGATCTGCGCCTGCCGGTGCAACCAGTTGGAAATATTCATACGGCCCTCCCCTGACAGCCGCAGAAAAGCACCACGGCGCGTTCCGTGCAATCGGGCAGATCACGCACAGACGGCATCGGCGGGTTCGACCTCGGCCGCAGGGCTTGCGAATTGGCCGCTTTTCCCTGACGGCACGATGACCTATAAGCGGGGCAGAATGGCGCAGGGTTGGCCGCTGGCCACCCCGGACAGCCCTGTCGGAACCGGTCGAGGATAGTATGACAAAAAAGAACCATGACAGCGACGTTGCCTTCATTCAGGCCCTTGCCGAACTGCTGCGCGAGAATGACCTGACCGAGCTTGAGGTCATGCGCGAATATGGCGAGGATGACAGCCTGAACGTGCGCGTCAGCCGCGCCGCCCCCAACGTGACCTATGCCGCTCCGGCCCCGGTCCAATATGCGGCAGCCCCGGCACCTGCCGCAGCGCCGACCTCCGCTGCGGCCCCGGCCACGCAAGACCCCGCCTCGCTGCCCGGTGCCGTGACCTCGCCCATGGTCGGAACGGTGTATATGCAGGCCGAACCCGGTTCCCCCGCCTTCGTGACCGTCGGCGCACAGGTGAACGAGGGCGATACCCTGCTGATCATCGAGGCGATGAAGACCATGAACCATATCCCGGCGCCGAAATCCGGCACCGTCAAGCGCATCCTCGTCGAGGACGGCGCCGCCGTGGAATATGGCGCACCCTTGATGATCATCGAATAAGGCGCAGGCAATGTTCGATAAAATCCTGATTGCCAACCGCGGCGAGATCGCCCTGCGCGTGATCCGTGCCGCGCGGGAAATGGGCATCAAATCCGTGGCCGTCCATTCCACCGCAGATGCCGATGCGATGCATGTCCGCATGGCCGACGAGGCCGTCTGCATCGGGCCGCCGCCCTCCACCGACAGCTATCTGTCGATCCCCGCGATCATTTCCGCCTGCGAGATCACGGGCGCGCAGGCGATCCATCCGGGTTACGGTTTTCTGTCCGAGAACGCGAATTTCGTGCAGATCGTGGAAGATCACGGCATAACCTTCATCGGTCCCACCGCCGAACATATCCGCATGATGGGCGACAAGATCACCGCGAAGGACACGATGAAGGCGCTGGGTGTGCCCTGTGTGCCCGGCTCGGATGGTGGCGTGCCAACGCTGGATGATGCCAAGCGCATCGGTGCCGAGATTGGCTATCCGGTGATCGTCAAGGCGACCGCAGGTGGCGGCGGGCGCGGCATGAAAGTGGCCTTGACCGCTGCAGAGATGGAAAGCGCCTTCATGACGGCGCGGTCCGAATCCAAGGCCGCATTCGGCAATGACGAAGTCTATATCGAGAAATACCTGACCACGCCGCGCCATATCGAGATTCAGGTGTTCGGCGATGGCAAAGGTCGCGCCGTGCATCTGGGCGAGCGTGACTGCTCGCTCCAGCGGCGCCACCAGAAGGTGTTCGAAGAAGCCCCCGGCCCTGTCATCACCCCCGAAGAACGCGCCCGCATCGGCAAGGTCTGCGCGGATGCGGTGGCCAAGATCAACTATATCGGCGCGGGCACCATCGAATTCCTTTACGAGAAGGGCGAGTTCTATTTCATCGAGATGAACACACGCCTTCAGGTGGAACATCCCGTGACCGAAGCCATCTTCGGTGTGGATCTTGTCCGCGAGCAGATCCGCGTGGCCGAGGGCTTGCCCATGTCCTTCACGCAAGAGGACCTGACGATCAACGGCCATGCCATCGAGGTGCGGATCAATGCCGAGAAGCTGCCGAATTTCGCGCCCTGCCCGGGCCGGATCACGCAGTATCATGCACCGGGAGGCCTTGGCGTGCGGATCGATTCCGCGCTCTATGACGGCTACCGCATCCCGCCCTATTACGACAGCCTGATCGGCAAGCTGATCGTGCATGGACGTGACCGCCCCGAGGCACTGGCCCGGCTGGCGCGCGCTTTGGGCGAGCTGATCGTGGACGGCGTGGATACGACCATCCCTCTCTTCCACGCGCTGTTGCAGGAAGAGGATGTGCAGACCGGCAATTACAACATCCACTGGCTGGAACATTGGCTGAAGACACACCTTCCGGCCTGAGGGTGGAACCTCGCATCGAACACCGGGCCCGTGCATGACGGACCCGGTCATCACGCCCGAGCTGCTGCTCAACGCCTATGCGGCGGGCATCTTCCCGATGGCCGAGTCGCGGGACGACCCGGATGTGTTCTGGGTCGATCCACGCCGTCGCGGCATCTTTCCCCTGAACGGTTTCCACCTGTCGCGCAGTCTGGCCCGCCGGATGCGCCGCTGGCCCCACACTGTCCGCGTGAACAGCGCCTTCGCGGCCGTTGTGGATGGATGCGCCGACCGGGACGAGACATGGATCAACGCCGAGATCCGGAGCCTCTATCTGGATCTGCACCGCATGGGCCATGCCCATTCACTTGAAGTGTGGGAGGGCGAAGCGCTGGTCGGCGGTGTCTATGGTGTGACGCTGGGGGCGGCCTTCTTCGGGGAAAGCATGTTCTCGCGCCGCACCGATGCGTCCAAGATCGCGCTTGTCTATCTGGTGGATCGTCTGCGCTGCGGGGGGTTCCGGTTGTTCGACGCGCAATTCCTGACGCCGCATCTGGCATCCCTTGGCGCGGTCGAGGTGACGCGGGCCGAATATCACCGGCAACTGGAAGCGGCCTTGTCAGGCCGGGGCGATTTCAATGCGCCTGCCCTGCCTGCCACGCCTCAAGACGTGGTGCAGCGGATCACCCAGACATCATAGCGCGGATGGTCCAGCGCGTTCAGCGCCGGGGCCGAGGCGATCATCCAGCCGCGAAACAGCGGCTCTTGCGATCCCTCGTGGCGCAGCGTGAGAAAGGCAAAGGCATCTCCGGCCGGGTTGCCGACCGGGTAACGACATTCGCCGAGTTCGACCTGCATCCGCCATGCAACACCGCCCGTGCCATTGGGCAGGTCGAGGTCCATCACCTCGCCGTTGATCTTGTCCAGGACGCGCAGCACCGCCCCGGACCCGGTAGCCGTCTGCGTATTCTGCGCTTGCAGCGGCAGCGCCATCAACAGCCCAAGCGCAAGCGTTGCGAGGCGCAGGCTCATTCCGCCCCGCTTTCGCCCGAGACGAATTTCATCAGCAGCGACACAAGACTGACCGCGCCCTGCGTATCGATGATCTCATCACCGGGGTTCAGGTTGAAGGGCGAACCGCCGGGCACCAGTTCCACGAAATTGCCCCCCAGCAGACCTTCCGAGGCGATCACGATGGCGCTGTCATCCGGCAGGGCGATCCCGTCCAGCACGGTGATCGTCGTATCGGCACGGAACGTCTCGGGGTTCAAGCTGACCCCGGTGACGGTGCCTACCTTGACACCGGCCAGCCGCACATCGGTGCCCACGCTGACGCCCTCCAGCGACCGGAACGAGGCCGTCAGCGGATAGCCGGTCGTCGGCGCGGACAGGCCCGTGACCTGACCCGCATAGATCAGAAATCCTGCCGCCACGGCCAGCACAGCAGCCCCAACCGCCACTTCGGTCTTGGTCTCGGACATCGGTTGCTCCTCAGCCGCGCGTCATTCCGGGGTCCAGGCCTCGTAATCCTGACGCGCCGCCGGTTCCGCGCGCCGGATCGAGCCTGCGGGCGCATAGGCCAAAGGCGTGCCGGTCAGGTTTTCCTGATGCGGCTTCTCCCAGGATTTATGGGCCAGGGGTCTGTCCTTGGGCGTCTCCTTGAAGGTATGGTGCAGCCAGCCATGCCAATCCGGGCTGATCCGGCTGGCCTCGACCTCGCCGTTGAAGATCACCCAGCGCCGCTTGCCATCCTTGGTCGTGAAGAAAGCGTTGCCCTGCGCGTCCTCACCCACCTTGACGCCGCGACGCCATGTGTAAAGCTGCGTATTCAGGGTCTGGCCGTTCCACCAGGTCACCGCGCGCAAGAGCGTGTTCAGAATGCCCATCAAAGCCTCCGCTATTCGTTGTCCCTGCTATGCCCCAAGCGCGCGCCAAGGTCCAGTCACAAGCGCGCGGATTGGCAAAGCGCCGCGCCCCAGCCCCGCGTCAAGAAAACGGGCCGCGCCATTGCCTGGCACGGCCCCTGTTTCTTCTTGCTTCAAATATCCATTCCGTCCGCGCCACCGGGCGCAAGCGGATCAGGCAGAGGCGCCTTCCTTCTTGGCTTCGGCATAGATCATCAGGGGCTGTGCCGCCGAAATCGCCGCTTCCTCATTCACCAGAACCTCATCGACATTGGCCATGCCGGGCAGGTCGAACATCGTGTTGAGCAGGATATCCTCGAGGATAGACCGCAACCCGCGTGCGCCTGTCTTGCGCTCGATGGCGCGCTTGGCGATGGCGGTCAGCGCGTCTTCGGTGAAGGTCAGCTTGACGTTTTCCAGTTCGAACAGGCGCTGATACTGCTTGACCAGAGCGTTCTTGGGCTGGGTCAGGATCGTGACCAGCGCATCCTCGTCCAGATCTTCCAGCGTGGCGATCACGGGCAGACGGCCCACGAATTCCGGGATCAGGCCGAACTTCAGCAGATCCTCGGGTTCCAGATCCTTGAAGGTTTCGCCGACGCGGCGGGTGTCGGGGTCCTTGACGTCCGCACCAAAGCCCATCGCGCTGCCCTTGCCGCGCTGCGCGATGATCCGGTCCAGTCCGGCGAAAGCGCCGCCGCAGATGAACAGGATGTTGGTCGTGTCCACCTGCAGGAATTCCTGCTGCGGATGCTTGCGCCCCCCCTGTGGCGGGACGGAGGCGACGGTGCCTTCCATCAGCTTGAGCAACGCCTGCTGCACGCCCTCGCCCGACACATCGCGGGTGATCGAGGGGTTTTCGGATTTGCGTGTGATCTTGTCGACCTCGTCGATATAGACGATGCCGCGCTGCGCGCGCTCGACATTGTATTCCGATGATTGCAGCAGTTTGAGGATGATGTTCTCGACGTCCTCGCCGACATACCCCGCCTCGGTCAGCGTGGTCGCATCGGCCATGGTGAAGGGCACATCCAGAATCCGCGCCAGCGTCTGCGCCAGCAGCGTTTTGCCGCAACCGGTCGGGCCGATCAGCAGGATATTGGACTTCGACAGTTCGATGTCGCTGGTCTTGGAGGAGTGGTTGAGCCGCTTGTAATGGTTATGCACCGCCACAGAGAGGACCTTCTTCGCCTTCTGCTGGCCGATGACATAGTCATCC
The DNA here is from genome assembly GCF_028802875.1 of Seohaeicola sp. 4SK31. Lineage (NCBI taxonomy): Bacteria > Pseudomonadati > Pseudomonadota > Alphaproteobacteria > Rhodobacterales > Roseobacteraceae > Seohaeicola > Seohaeicola sp. 4SK31. Next base: position 23,846 of record NZ_JARAMP010000024.1, read on the forward strand.
AGCACCGCGCAGATGTCCTTGGGCGTCGGCACGCCGTCCGTGGCCTTCAACCCTGCGCTTTTCGTCTCTTCGCGGATGATGTCCATGCAAAGTTCGACGCACTCATCACAGATGAAGACGGTGGGACCCGCGATCAGCTTGCGCACCTCATGCTGGCTTTTTCCGCAAAAGCTGCAGTAGAGGGTGTTCTTGCTGTCGCCGCTGGAATTCGTCGCCATTTCGTCCCTTTCAGGCCATATCCTTTGGTGGTTCGACCGATCCAGCCGACCTGTGCGTTCTGGAGGCCAAGCTTAGGCCAGCCCCCGAAGCACCACAATGCGAAAATTGCCCCACCCGGCGACGGGCGGGACAACAAACTGTTATGCCTTGGCTTCTTCGGCCTTGCCACGGCTTTCCACGATCTCGTCGATCAGACCCCATTCCTTGGCGTCTTCGGCGGACATGAAATTGTCCCGCTCCAGCGCAGCCTCGACCTTTTTCAAGGGCTGGCCGGTGTGCTTGACATAGATCTCGTTCAGCCGGTTCTTCAGCTTCTGCGTCTCGGCCGCGTGGATCATGATGTCCGTCGCCTGCCCCTGATAGCCGCCCGAGGGCTGGTGCACCATCACGCGGCTGTTGGGCAGCGAGAAGCGCATTCCCTTTTCGCCCGCCGTCAGCAGCAGCGACCCCATCGAGGCCGCCTGCCCCACGACAAGCGTCGAGACCTTGGGCTTGATGTATTGCATCGTGTCATAGATCGACAGCCCGCTTGTCACCACGCCGCCGGGGCTGTTGATATACATGCTGATCTCCTTGGACGGGTTCTCCGCCTCAAGATGCAAGAGCTGTGCCACGATCAGACTGGACATGCCGTCATGCACGGGGCCGGACAGGAAAATGATCCGCTCCTTCAGCAGACGCGAGAAGATGTCATAGGCGCGCTCGCCCCGGCTGGTCTGTTCGACCACCATCGGGACAAGGGTGTTCATGTAAGTGTCGATAGGGTCTCTCATATCGGCCTGCCTGCTGCTGCTGTTGTTCATCCATAGTCTTCAGGTGTTACCGGAGTCTTAGTCTTGCGCCCACCGGGCTGCAAGGGGCGCATGGGATTTATCCCGGTGCGGCGGGCAATCCGGCCCGCCTTTCGTCGGCAATTGAAGCGTTGTCCGACCACGCTAGATGCCTGCCGACAGGCGCGCGGCACAACGGAAAGAACAAGGGACATGACCCACGGCAGAGCTCAGGACTTCACCCCAACCCGCACCGCCGGGCTAGAGCGTTTGTCGCAGTTCATCCCCCGTGCGGGCAGTGCCTATGCGCGGATGCGCAACCATGATCTTGGTGCGGGTCAGCACGCCCATGTCTCGACCCTCTCGCCGTGGATCAGGCACCGCCTTGTGACGGAGGCCGAGGTGCTGGACGCGGTCCTGGCCCGCCATTCGCTGTCGGCGGCCGAGAAATTCGTGCAGGAGGTCTACTGGCGCACCTATTGGAAAGGCTGGCTGGAACAGCGCCCCGCCGTGTGGGAGATGTATCAGCAGGGCCTGCGCGCGGCGCTGGATCAGGTTCAGACCCAGTCCGGCCTGCGCAGCACCTGGGCCGATGCCTGCACCGGGCAGACCGGCATCGACGCCTTCGATCACTGGGCGCAGGAACTGGTGCAGACCGGCTATCTGCACAACCATGCGCGGATGTGGTTCGCCTCGATCTGGATTTTCACCCTGCGCCTGCCATGGGAACTGGGGGCGGATTTTTTCCTGCGCCACCTGCTGGACGGTGATCCCGCCTCGAACACGCTCAGCTGGCGCTGGGTGGCGGGGTTGCAGACCAGGGGCAAGACCTATCTGGCACGGGCGGACAATATCGAAACCTATACCGGAGGGCGCTTCCGTCCCAAGGGGCTGGCGGGCGTGGCCGTGCCTCTTGAGGGGCCAGAGGTGCCGCGGGTGCCGCTTCCAGCACCCCGGATGCCTGACCTGACGGAACCCTGCGCGCTCTTGCTGCATGACGATGACCTCAGCCCCGCCTATCTGTTCGATCACGGGCTTGCCCCCGTCGCCACCGCTTGTCTGGTCACCACACGCGGCCGCAGCCCGCTGCATGTGGCCCCCCATCTGGAGGAGTTTGTGCAGGGTGCAATGGCTGATGTGACGACCCGTTGGGCCGACCGGCTTGGTCCCCTGACCCCCGCCTTGTCCGGGGTCGGGGCTTTGGCCGACTGGGCCCGTGCAACCGGTGCGCGGCAGGTTGTGACACCCTATGCCCCCGTCGGCCCCAACGCGACGACCCTGCGCGCGCTGGAGGCGGCTCTGGCCCCGGACGGCATCCGCCTTGTCCGCCTGCAACGCCGCTATGACAGCGCCGCATGGCCCCAAGCCACGGCGGGATTCTTCAAGTTCAAGGAAAAGATCCCCACGCTGGTGGCGGGGCTGAAGGGGATCGGGGTGGTGTGACGCGCGGGCGGCCTCAGCCCGCCGGGCTGGTGGTAGCCTTGGCCGCGGCCACCCGGTCGGCCAATTCTGTATCACGCACAACAGACAAGGCGTTGAATCCCTCGAACTGCGCCATGGTGCGGCTGGTGTCGCTGGCCGGGGTAGAGGCATCGCCGCGCGCCATCTTGACATCATTCCAGAACTGGAGGCTCTGGGTCATGTAGTGATTGACCCGCATCACATCCGTGTCCGTGATCGTGCGTGACGAACAGGCGCCCCTGATCTTGTGGATAAACAATGCGTTATTTCCTATGGCCGAAGTCCGCACGACCCATTTCGTGGCCTTGTGCGGCCCAAGCGCGGCATGGCGCAGCGTCAGCGCCTGACGCAGGCTGGCGGGATGACGCTCCTGCCCCGGACAGCCAAACTGCGACCAGCGGGCATAGATGACATCAAAGCCGTCGAACCGTGCCAAGGCAGCGGGCAGCGTGGCATCTTCGGCCGAGAACCAGAATTCATCGGCATCGGCCACCATCAACCATTGAAAACGACGCCTGATCCGCTCGCGCCGAAACGTCTGGCGGTAGTGAAAGCCTTGTCGATGCGGCTCGGGCCGGTGCAGCAGGGTGATCCGGTCGCGATAGGCCGAGTTCTCAATCCGCGCCACCGTGTCATCGGTGCTGCCATTGTCGATGATGAACAGATGATCGGCCCCCTGCCAGATGTAATGGTCAATCCATTCATCCACATTCAGCCCCTCGTTCTTCATGATAGCCAGCACGGCCAATGTGGCCCTGCTGTCGGGGAACATCCGCCGCCGCACATGCCGCGCGCCGCGCCGCAACCGGCTGGCCAGTGGTTTGAGGCGTCCTACGAGTCCCATCTTCCCCTCTCGTTCATGCGCACCGGGCCCTTGCGGCCCCGCTATAGAGCCCGCAACCTTGGGCAGCAAGAACCAAGCCCCAAATGCAAACCGCCCCCCGTTCGTGCGGGGGGCGGTCCGTTGGATCAGCGGCTCTGATCAGCCGAACATGTCGCTGGTGATACCCGCATACCAGCCAAGGCTTTCCTCGTAGGTCTGCTGACGCAGGGCCGCGTCCTCGCCGGTCTGGCTGATGAAGCTGGACACGCTTGCGATCTTCTCGTCCGTCGCCTCATAGGCCGCACCGACCTTGACGCCATCGTCCGGCGCGATCAGCGACCAGCAGGTATTCGAGAACTTGGCCGGGAAGACCGAGGAGCCCAGCAATTCACCCCGGATCGCCATCGCGGCGACCTTGGCCTGACTGTTGGCCGAATAGCCCGATTTCGGCATGTCGCCCTGATTGGTGGCATCACCCAGCACATAGACATTGCCGTCGATACGGCTTTGCATCGTATGGCCGGTCACAGGTGCCCAGTTGCCCTCGGTCACGCCCGCGATCTCGCAGATGCGGCCGGCTTTCTGGCCGGGGATCACGTTGCAGACATCGACCTTCTCGGCATTGCCGTCGATCACGACCTCCATCGTATCGGCGCGGACCTCGACCTTGTCGCCGCCGAAATCGGGTCCGATCCGCTCGATCATGCCGCCGTAATGTTTCTGCCAGCCTTCCTCGAACAGGGCCTGCTTGGAGAACTGCTCCTTGGGGTCCACCAGCAGGATCTTGGCGGTCGGGTTCACCTGCGTCAGCAGATGCGCGACCATGCTGATCCGCTCATAGGGGCCGGGGGGGCAGCGGAAGGGGTTGGGCGGGGCCACCATGGCGAAACGCCCGCCTTCCGGCATCGCCTCGATCTGCGCTTTCAGCAGCTCGGACTGCGAGCCGGCCTTGTAGGCGTGGGGCATCTTGTGCTGGACGGACACATCCCAGCCGGGCACCGAGCCATCCACGAAATCAATACCGGGGCTGAGCACCAGCCGGTCATAGGGCAGCACCGCGCCACCCGCCAGCGTGACGGTCTTGGCGTCGCGGTCGACACCCACAGCCCAGTCATGCACGACGTTGATCCCGTATTCCGCAGCCAGCTTGCCATAGGAATGGCCGATGCTGGCGATGTCGCGGAACCCCCCGATATAGAGGTTCGAGAAGAAGCAGGTGTAGTAATGCCGCGTGGGTTCGACCAGCGTCACGTCGATCTGGCCCTGACTGTCCTTGGCCAGATAGCGCGCGACCGTGGCCCCGCCTGCCCCGCCGCCGATCACGACCACGCGGGCCCGGCCCTGCGACCAGACCATCGGGGCCTGCAAGGCAGCCGCCGCCGCCACGCCGGTGCCGATGAAAGCTCTTCTGTTCAGTTTCATGTGATGTTCCTCCCTGAGAACAAGCGGATCATTCCAGACCCTCAAAATATGCAGCCAGAGCCGCAATCTCTTCATCCGACAGCCGCCCCGCCATCATCTGCATCACGGGATGCGGGCGGATCTGCCGCTTGTAGGCATGCATGGCGATCACGAAATCCTCGGCCGGCCATCCGACGATGCCGGGGATTCCCTCATTGGAACCGCTGCGCTGGTGGCAGGTCAGACATTCACTGGACAGGTATTCGCCATAGGCCCTGTCGCCCACGATCGCCAATGTCTCGGGCGACAGTTCGACCTCGCGCGCGCGGGCGGTCGGCTGACTTTCCGGTATATTGGCGGGGCTGGCGGAAAAGTCGCGCAAATAGGCCAGAAGGTCCGCGCGGTCCTTTTCGTCCTTCATCCCGCGATAGGCCATGCGCGTATCACTGACCAGCGCCTTGGGGTTTTCGATATAGGCGTCCAGCGTGTCGAAACTCCAGACCAGCCCGTCCGCCCCCATCCGCGCCAGACCCTTGGAATAGCGATAGTCATCGCCGACACTGCCCGCCTTGCGCCCGAAAATCCCGTTGAGATGCGGGCCGATACGGTTCTCGGCGTCAGGCCCGACCTGATGGCAGGAACTGCAATCGCGAAACAACGCCTCGCCCCGCTTGGCATCGCCCAGAAGCTCGGCCTGTGCAGCCCCGGCAAGGGCACAGGTTCCTGCAAGAAAAATGGCCGCTGCCACCTTTGAGATCATCGTATCACCCTGTTCGATCACACTTTCAGGAAAGCCTGAAAACGCTTTGAAAACAACCGGGAATTCATGTCAGGACTGCTGTCCCAGACAGGAAAGACCGGACGATCCGGATCTGATGACAAGGAAGGAACGCGTGAGGTATCAGCCACTTGCGCGACAGAACGGCTGTTCTGGCGCAGGCCGTTCATCCACGCGGGTCTGCCTCCTCCGAAACCAGCCCCACGTCATTTGCCACGCCCCTCAACGTGGTGCGAACCAGGCCGACGCATCGGCCTGGTTCTGGTCCTGGATCACTGCGAGAACGACTTGAGGTATTCGTTGATCGCGGCGATTTCGTCGTCTTTCTTCAGACCGGCGAAAGACATTTTCGTGCCCTTCACATAGTCGCGTGGCTTGGCGAGGAATTCAGCCATCGTCTCGGGGGTCCAGACTGTGCCCGAAGCTCCCATCTCGGCCATGGTCTTGGAGTAGTTGAAGCCTTCGACAGCACCAAGCGTCCGTCCCATCACACCGTTCAGATGCGGGCCGGTCTTGTTCTCTGCGCCCTCACCCACCTGATGGCAGGCGGCGCATTTCTTGAAGACTTTCTCGCCAGCCGCGACCAGTTCCACGTCCAGCGCGCCAGACGCCGGTGCGGCAGACTCGGCCTCGGCGGGTGCGGCCTCCTGGGTTGCGGGGGATGCGGCGGTTTCTTCCGTAGCCGGTGCCGCCTCTTCCGCGGCCTCGGCCGCTTCTGCCGCAGCTTCGGCTGCCTCTTCGGCCTGGAAAGCCTCACGCGCTGCGCTCTGATCCGGCGTTACGTCCAGAACGGTGGCGCGCATGGTGATTTCAACGCTTTCCTTGCAGTTCTCCATGCAGGGTTCCTGCGAGAAGACCGGCAGCTCAACCGTGTCACGATCGTCCACGAAGAAGCCGTCCACATTGGGCAGGGTCACTTCGGTGAAGTTCTCGTTCGACAGGACGAAGTCATCATCGACCAGATCGTTGGAATACAGGATATAGGCCGTGATGGCATAGACCTCGTCCGGGGACAGGCTCTGCGCGTTGCCAAACGGCATGGAGCGGTGGACATAGTCCCAGACGGTCGAGACATAGGGCCAGTAGGAGCCCACCGTTTTCAGTGGATCATCCCGGTCCAGCGTCCCCATGCCCCCGGCCAATTTGGGCCAGTTGTCCACGCCTTCGGCAAAGACCCCGTGGCAGACCGCGCAATAATCCTGAAACAGGTCATCTCCGTCAGACACATTGCCCGACCCCGCCGGCAGGCCGACGCCATCCGGCCGCACGTCCAGATCCCAGGCGGCAACCTCTTCGGGCAGCGCAACGCGGCCGATCCCCAAAGGACCATCACTGGTCGAGGTGCTGGCAATCGCGGGACGCAGCATGAAGCCCATGTCAAGGCTGGCCGGTGCCTCACCCAGCACCCGCGCCGCGTCGGGCATCGGTGTGACGTTGCGATCGGCAAAGTTGTAGGCAGCGGTCAGCATGGCCACGCCACCAAGGGCCAAACCACCGTAAAGATTAAGAGATTTCGACATTTTCAGCCTCCCCGCTTGGTTTCACCCACCAGGTCTGGATACAGTTGTTGTGATAGACCGAGTTCAGCCCGCGGATGTCGCGCAGTTGGGTCTTGGTTGGCTGGACATAGCCGGTCTCGTCATGGGCGCGGGCCTGCAACAGCATTTCCTCGCCGTCCCAATTGTGATCGAAGTAGAAGCGCGTCAACGCCATCGGCTGACCGGGGGCAGCAAGCCGCGCCTGCTGCCATGTCTTGCCGCCATCTGTGGTGACATCGACGCGGGTGATCGCACCGCGCCCTGACCAGGCCAGCCCGGTGATGACCAGCGGCCCCTTGCCATGACGGATCGGTGCCTGCGGGCTGGGGCTGGTAATGACGGATTTCGCATCCATCACCCATGTCCACTTGCGCGAGGTGCCATCGGCCATCGTGTCGGTGTATTTCGATGTCTCCTCGCGGCTTTCCACGGGGGCATCGGCCACTTCGATGCGACGCAGCCACTTGACCCACATGTTGCCTTCCCAACCGGGAACGACCAGACGGGCGGGATAGCCGTGCTCCATCCGCAGCGCCTCGCCATTGGCCTTGAAGGCCACCAGCACGTCATCCAGCGCCTTGTCCATCGGGATCGAGCGCCCGTTGGACGAGGCATCGGCCCCTTCCACATAGACCCATTTGTCGGACAGATCGCCCGCGGCATCCAGACCGGCCTCGGCCAGCAGGGTGCGCAGCGGCACGCCGGTATATTCCATGTTGTGGATCATGCCATGGGTGAATTGCGCGCCGTTCAGCTGCGCGCCGGCCCATTCCATGCCGGTATTGGCGGCGCATTCGCAGAAATAGACATGCTGCTCGCGCGGGAACCGCTCCAGATCCTCGTAGGTGAAGACCAGCGGACGGTCCACCAGACCGTTGATCATCAGCCGGTAGTCTTTCTTGGACAGTTCGATCGCGCCCGAATGGTGCCGCTCGAACGCGCATCCCTGCGGTGTGATCGTGCCGTCCAGCGCGTGGATCGGCGTGAAGTTGATCGAGCTGATCACATCCGCCGTCAGCCATTCCACGTTGCGCCGCACCACATCGGATTCGAATTTGATCGGCAGGCCATAGGGCGTGGCGTCCACCCCCTCGCCCAGACCGCTGGCCCAGGGCTGCACTTCGGTGATCAGCGGATCGGGTCCTGCGGCCCGCGCCGCCGTGGCTCCGGCCACCGCGCCACCCGCTGCCAGCGCACCCCGGAGGAACGCGCGCCGCGAGGATTTCATGTCATTGGAGCTGGCTGTCATTTGTCCTTGCCTCCTTTTCAGATTATCAAATTCATTTTTGTGAATTTGATAGAGTCAAAATGGTCCCTTGTCCACAGGGGTCTGCCGCCCCTATGGCGCGGCGATGGAGATCAGGCCCCCACCACCTGCACACTTGTGTTCGGGGCGACCTTCACGGTGCCCTGCTTGCGGATGTAGTCCTCGACCACATCCCAGATCTGCGGTCCTTCCGTGCCCTCGTTCACCGAGGCCCAGCCGGCCACCACATAGGTTTTCGCGGGGTCAATCGCCTCGCCCGTCTTGAGCAGGGTCATGTCGCTGATCCGCTGCCCCATCGGCTTGGACACGTCGATCCGATACCCAAGACCGCCCACGCGGACCATATCGCCGCCCTGCTGGTAATAGGGATCGGGGTTGAACAGGTTGTCGCCCACGTCTTCCAGGATCACGTTCAGGAATTCGCCTGTCATTTCTGTGCGATACGCCTGACCATAGGTCATTGAGGTGACGTTGTGGATATCCTCGCGGGTGATGTTCTGCCCCGGCAGGATTGACGGGCCCCAGCGCACGCCGGGGGACATGGCAATGTCTGCCTCCCGCTCGGTCATGAGGGCGTCGCAGATCAGATCGTCCCATGTGCCGTTGAAATTGCCGCGCCGATAGAGCAACGAGTCCGCCTGCCCGATCACTTCGGTCAATTGATCCATGAAGGGGGCGCGCTGTTCGTCAATCACGGCGGCCACCTCGGCATCCGGGGTGATCACGTCCGAGAAGATCGGGATCAGCTTGTGGCGGAAGCCCATCATCCGGCCATCGCGCACGTCCAGATCGACGCGGGACACGAATTTGCCGTTGGACCCGGAGGCGATCAGGATCGTCTCGCCCACCAGCACCGGTTCGGGCAGTGCATCATGGGTATGCCCGGTCAGGATCACGTCGATGCCTGTCACGCGGCTTGCCATCTGCTTGTCCACGTCAAAGCCGTTATGGCTGAGGCAGACGACCAGTTCCGCTCCGGCGGCGCGCACCTCATCCACCACCTCTTGCATGCGCTGATCGCGGATGCCGAAGCTGTATTCGGGGAACATCCAGCCGGGGTTGGCGATGGGCATATAGGGAAAGGCCTGCCCGATCACGGCGATCTTGACGCCGCCGCGTTCAAACATTTCGTAGGGTTTGAAATCCTCGGACGGCTCGTCCCATTCGGCGTCGAAGATATTGGCGCCAAGGGCGGCGAAGGGCAGACCTTCGACCAGTTCGCGCACGCGTTCGGTGCCCAGCGTGAATTCCCAGTGGAAGGTCATCGCGTCTGGCTTGAGCGCGTTCATCACATTGACCACGTCCTGCCCCTGCGTGTGATAGCAGGTATAGGAGCCGTGCCATGTATCGCCGCCATCCAGCAGCAGCGCATCCGGACGCTCGGCCCGGATCGCGTTCACGACCGTTGCCACACGGTCCATGCCACCCATGCGGCCATAGGTTTTCGCCAGCGCGGTAAAGTCATTGTAGGTCAAGGCATAGGCGGACGGCGAGCCATCCTCGATCCCGTAAAGTTTGCGGAAATCCGCGCCGGTGATATGCGGCACATGCCCCTTGTTCTGCCCGACGCCAAGGTTCACCTCGGGTTCGCGGAAATAGATCGGCTTCAACTGGGCATGAATGTCGGTGATGTGGATCAGCGAGACATTGCCAAAGGTCTCGAACTGCAAAAGCTGATCCTGCGTCAGGGCCTGCTGGGCTGCCAGACGGGACCAGTTGCCGAAACCCGATGCGCCCACCAGCGCGGATGCGGCCATTCCGACCTGAAGAAAATCACGGCGAGAGATCATGGGACCCAGGCTCCGATAGTTTGAGTGTTTCCATACCACTGGGGGACAGGCCAGTGGTCCGGCCTTGACGGCCCGTTCATAAGTTCAGGTGCAAGCAGAAGGGCCAGGGGGCGGACAGGCCGCCCCCGGCATTTCGTCAGTTCCGGACCGAGGGCCCCTCGACCGACAGGCCATTGCCGCGGCTGGCCACATACAACTCCAGCGCCACGAATTCGGGGCTGCCCGCGTCGAATGTGTGGCCGCGCGTGTCGCGGATGCAGCCGCGGAAGCGGTCATGCGTCTGGTTCAGCTTGGCGTTCTTGAGACGATAGGTCGGAAAGCCGTTGATCTGGCCCTGGCTCAGGTGATCCGCGCGGATCATGTTGCCATAGTTGTCCTCGTGGCAATTGGCACAGGACAGTTCCAGTTGACCGTAACGGGTGTAGTAGATTTCCTTGCCCGCTTCCCATGTCGCCTGCACGGGGCCGTCGATCGCCACATCCACCGGCATGCCGCGTGACTGCACGGAAATCAGCGCTTCCATGTTCGTCATCTGGTTGCTGGTGTATTTGTAAGGCTCGGCCTTCATGTTGGTCTCGCGGCAGTCGTTGATCTGCATCGCAAGGGTGCGCACTTCCTGCGCCGCCTCGTTCCACTTGGGGTAAACCGCGCGGACGCCCTTCATGCTTTCTTCCACGTCACCGTGGCAGGACGCGCAGGATTTGCCGGCCTCGCCCTCGACCTTGTTCCACTGGTCAAGACCCAGATCGGCAAAGATCATGCCGGGATTGTCGAAATCATCCATCTGCAATTGCTGCGTCTCATCCTCGCGGAAGCGCCAGCCGGAATAGATGGTGTCCAGCACATCGGACAGATGCGCCGGAGCCGCGGTCTCGGTGACCGACTCGATCTCGCCGTTGATCACCAGCGAATCCTCGTCAGGATCTGCCAGCGTCATGGCCGGAACCGAAAGAAGCAGCGCGGCCACAGCCGTCATTGCCTTGAATTTCATGTAATGCCCTCCCTTTTGGCTGCCCGAGGCGCGGTTCCTTGATCGACCGCGCCCCAGGATCTCGCTGATGCGCCCGGTTCAGGCGATGGTCACGGACTTGACGTCCTCGTAGACCGAGCCGTCATCGTCATACCAAGTGAATTTCAGATCACCGGCTTCGGGGATCACGGCCTCGAACTCGAAATACGGGTTGGTCGAGATCGCCGGCTCCATCTTGACGTCGATCACGGACTTGCCGTTGAACTCGCAGGTGAAGCGGTTGATGATCGAGCGCGGGATGGCGGTGCCGTCAGCGTTCTTGCGCTGGCCGGATTCCATCTGGTGGCTGATCAGGGTCTTCAGAACGACCGCCTCGCCGGCTGCTGCCGAGCTGGGGGCCTTGACGCGGGGTTTTACGCCTTCTGCCATTTTGTCTCTCCTAAATCTCTCTATGCGTTTGCGGATGCGGGCCCGTCAGGGCCTGCGACCATGACGCGGATCAGCCGCCGCAGCCGCCGATGGTGACCTTCACGTTCGAGCTGGCGCGAGCAAAGCTGCCATCAGCCATCTTGGCGATCGCGATCACGTCCTGCGTGCCGGCAAGACGGATGCGGGTCGATGCGGCATGCGCACCGGCCAGTTCACCGAAGTTGAAGGTCGCCACACCCGGAGTCGGGTTGCCTGCGGCCAGAACCATGATCGCCACAGCCCCTTCCGACTCGACCGATATCGGAACGGTGTTGCCGTTCTCGGCGATTTCCGGCGCGGTCAGGGTGACCCCGCTGTCCGCCATGGTTGCACCGCCGGTGAACTCGGCGATGACATCGTCTACGGCTGCATTGACGCGGAAGGGCAGCACGGTCAGTGCCACGGCTCCCATGCCAAGCGCCAGGGTATCGCGTCTTGTGAAGTCCATGTCTGTTATCTCCTTATATCCAGCGCGCCCCGATCACTCGTCTTTCAGAGTCATCAGGAACGCCACCACATCTTCGATCTGCTGCGCGGACAGGATCGGCTCGACCTTTTCCGCGGCCTTGCCCGTGTATCCGTCACCGGGACGGGTAAATCCGTCGACCTTGTAGAAGGCAGGCATGATGGTGCCTTCATACATCAGCTTTGCGTTCGCCACGATCCCGCGCAGTTCCGCTTCGTTCCAGCGGCTGCCCACGCCGTCCAGCATCGGACCGACATTGCCGGGGAACGCCGCGCTCAGCGATGTCACCTCGTGGCAGGCCACGCAATTGCCGATGGCGCGACTGGTAAAGACCTTGGCCCCCTCCTCGGGGTTGCCCGGAGTTCCCGTCAGAGAGGCCTCGATGGCCCCATCGGTAAAGACCACATCGGCCGGTGCCACGGGCTCGGCCGCAAACGCGCCGGTTGCCACAAGCGACGCCGCCAGTGTCAGTGTTGAAAGCTTCATGTTCCCTCCCTTAGCTACCAGGTCTTCTGGCTTAGTTAGCTTTGTATACCGTAGTCCACGCCGCAGGTTTTGTGCAACAACAAATTCATAAAAACGAATTTACTTATCTGACCAAAACCGCAGGGCAGGCCACCGCAGCGCCCTGCCCGCACATTGGGTTTGCTACTGACCGATCATCCGGGCCAGGTATTTCTGGAAGGGCTCGTCCCCTTCATACCCTTTTTCAACAACCCAGCGAAACATGGACAAAGTCGTCATTTTTCCAAACGCGCCCGGCATTTGGGCGACCGCCGCCTGGGGTGCGGTCACGCCGTCGGGCACCTCTTCGGGAAAGAACATCAGGGTCGGCGTGAACAGCAGCCCCCATTTGCGCGCCATTTCTTTCTCGGGCAGGGTCTGGCCATCGAAATCCGTCACCTCGACATCGCCGAACATGTTCATCTGGATGATGAAGTAGTTCTCGCGGATATACGAATCGACCTCCGAATCGGGAAAGACCTCCTCATGCATCTGCTTGCAGTAGATGCAGCCACGCTGCTCGAAGATGATCGCCAGACGCTTGCCTTCGGCATTGGCCTCGGCCAGATCCTCGCGCAGGTCCTTGAAGGTGTCCCGCATCCATGTGGCCTTGTGCAGCCCGTCATCGCCCATCTCGGCCGCCGCCAGAGGCATGACCGCGACAGCCAGCGCCGTCGCCGCCGCTGCGATAGTGGACATCATCCGTTTCATTCCATCCTCCCTCGAATTGCGCCCTAGCCGAGCGACATGAACCCCGGAAACCAGCGAATCATCGCATCCGCGATCAGGTTGACCGCATTCGTAGCGATCAGGATCGCAAAGATGATCAGCATGACGCCCATCACCTTTTCCACATGTCCCAGATAGCGGCGGTTGCGCTGCATCCAGCCCAGAAAGGGCTTGGCAAACAGCGCCGCCACCACGAAAGGCGCGGTCATCGCCAGACCGTAAACCAGCAACAGGCTGCCGCCCTGCCAGATATCGCCCATCCCGCTGGCCACCATCAGGATCGCCGCCAGCGCAGGACCGACACAGGGGGTCCAGCCAAAGCCGAAGGCCAGCCCCATCACATAGGCCCCGATCACGGTCGTCGGCTCCGCCTTGCTCTCGATCCGCGCCTCCCGATACAGCAGCCCGATCCGGATCACGCCCAGAAAATGCAGCCCGAATACCAGCAGCACCGCAGCCGCGACATAGGACAGCGGTTGACGCCACTGGGCGAAGGTCTGGCCCAGGGCCGTGGCCCCCATGCCCAAGAGCACGAAGATCGTGCTGACCCCCAGCGCGAAGAACACCGCCGAGATCACCAACCGCTTCTGCGCGCCGGGGGCGATATCCCCGTCTTCGCGCAATTCGGACATGGAAATTCCCGCCATGTAGCACAGGTAGAAGGGAACCATTGGCAGGATGCAGGGGGTGAAAAAGGACAACAGCCCCGCCAGAGCCGCCCCTGCATAGGAAATGTCCAGCATGCGCGGGACTCCTTGATCTATTCACATATTCAGATTACGTTTTGTATACTGATGTCGTCAATCTCCGCGCAGGTCAATTGCCTTGCTGACACTGCGCCCTTGTTTCCGGGTTTACTCATGCGTTCCGTCGCGACCCTTCTGCGTCCCTTGGCCTGTGCGGCCGCCCTGCTGGCCGTCAGCCTGCCGGCGGCGGCGACCGAGCTTGTGATGGTGGACCGCGAAGGCTGCGGCTATTGCCTGGCCTGGAAGAAAGAGATCGGCCCCGCCTATCCCAATACCGACCTTGGCCAGTTCGCCCCCCTGCGCGTGGTGAACATCCGCGACGGCGCGCCCGATGGCGTCAGCTTCGACCGGCCGGTGATCTTCACACCCACCTTCATCCTGATCGAAGATGGCGCGGAACTGGCGCGGATCGAAGGTTATCCGGGCGAAGATTTTTTCTGGGGCCTGCTGGAAAAGATGCTAAAGGAGACTACCGATTTCGTCGGGTCCAGTTGATATCCGCAGCCTCGCCGGCGCCTTCAAAGGGTTTGGCCGCCGGGCCGAGCCGGAACGATCCGTGCCCGACACACCGGTCATTGCCCGCGCAGAACGGGCATGCGCAACCGAAACTAGGCAAGGAACCAGGCAGGTGCCCCTTCCGGTCTTTACCAGCAGCATCTCGGATGCCGAGATGGATCAGTTCGTCGAGAATGCGACGACTGCCAGCAATTTTCTCAAGGCGATCAGCCACGAAGGCCGGTTGCTGATCCTGTGCCATCTGGTCTCGGGCGAGAAATCCGTGACCGAATTGGAAGACCTTCTCTCGGCCCGTCAGGCCGCCGTCAGTCAGCAATTGTCGCGCCTGCGCCTTGAAGGTCTGGTGATCCCCCGCCGCGATGGCAAGGCGATCTATTACCGATTGGCCGACGACCGCCCCAAGCGTATACTTGAAGTTGTCTACGAGCTTTTCTGCGCCGATGACGCGCGGGACCAACGCTAGGCAGACAGAAGAACGGCACCGGATCGGGGAGGATCAGGCATGTTCGAAGGCATCAGCGACAGCGCCCTGGTGGCATTGATCGGCATGGGCAGCGGGCTTCTGCTGGGGCTGGCCGCGCGGCTGGGCCGCTTCTGCACCATGGGCGCGATCGAGGACTTGCTTTACGGCCAGAATGACACGCGGATGCGGATGTGGGTTCTGGCCATTGGCCTGTCGGTGATGGGCACTTTCGGCCTGATGGCCACGGGTCTGCTGGAACCGGAACGCTCCTTCTATCTCTCGATCCGCTGGATGCCGCTGGTGTCGATCATCGGCGGGCTGATGTTCGGGTATGGCATGGCCTTGGCGGGCAATTGCGGTTTCGGCTCCATCGCGCGACTGGGCGGCGGCGACATGCGCGCCTTCGTGATCGTGCTGGTGATGGGGCTGTCCGCCTATTTCGTGATGTCAGGCCCGCTGGCCCCGCTGCGCGCCGCGCTGATCAACCAGCAGGACGTGGTCACCGGAGAGATGCCCCCCGGCCTCGCGCATCTTGTGGCAGACCTCACAGGCGGATCGGTGCCGCTGATCGGGATGGTGATCGGCGCGTTGATCGTGCTGGGCACCCTGTCCTCGCGCCGCTTCCTGACCAATACGGGCGCGATCTTCTGGGCTGCCGTGGTGGCCTTGGGGATCGTTTCGGGCTGGGCGGGCAGCTATTGGGTCGCCACGACAGGGTTCACCGATATGCCTGTCGTCTCGCACAGCTTTTCAGCCCCCGTGGGGGAAAGCCTGCTTTACGCCATGACCGGCTCGGCCCGCGCGCCCTCCTTCGCGGTGGGATCGGTGGCGGGCGTGATCCTTGGCGCCTTCATCGGCTCGCTTTTCAAAGGCCATTTCCGCTGGGAAGCCTGCGAGGACCCGCGCGAACTGCGCCGCCAGATCAGCGGGGCGGCCCTGATGGGCGTGGGCGCGGTGCTGGCACTGGGATGCACGATCGGTCAGGGTATTTCGGCCTTTTCGGTGCTGGCCTTCTCGGCCCCTGTGGTCTTTCTGTCGATCCTCGCCGGGGCCGCCTTCGGGCTACGCCAGTTGATCGAAGGGTTCCAGCCTGCGGAATGATCATAACCGCCGCGTCTGGCCCCAGCCAAAGGATATGAGTATTTTCGGCAAGATGAATTGCAGGCCCGACGCCCTTTCATCTTGCTGAAAATACTCAAATTCCCCATCGATGACCTGCGACAGGGTCGAAAACGAAAAGGGGGCACGCGCCCCCCTTTCCCATCATCGCAGATCCGTCAGATCACACCTTTTCCTGCGTGTACTTCTTCAACTCGGCCCGCGCGACCTGACGGCGATGCACGGCGTCCGGCCCATCCGCCAGACGCAGGGTCCGCACATGGGTCCATTTATGCGCCAGCGGCGTATCCTGGCTGACGCCCTGCCCGCCGAACATCTGCACCGCCTCGTCGATCACCTTCAGCGCGACACGCGGCGCGATCACCTTGATCTGGCTGATCCAGGGCGCCGCGGCGCGTTTGTCGCCCTGATCCATGTACCACGCCGCCTTGAGACACAGCAGGCGCGCCATTTCGATCTCCATCCGGCATTCGGCGATGATGTCGTAATTCGCGCCCAACTGCGCCAGCTTCTTGCCGAAAGCCTCGCGCGCCAGGGACCGTTTGCACATCAGCTCCAGCGCCGATTCCGCCTGCCCTATCGCGCGCATGCAGTGATGGATGCGGCCCGGTCCCAGACGGCCCTGGCTGATCTCGAAGCCGCGCCCCTCGCCCAGAAGCAACGCATCGGCGGGCACGCGCACATCTGTAAAGCGGATGTGCATATGCCCATGCGGCGCGTCGTCATTGCCGTAAACTTCCATCGGACGCAATATTTCTATGCCCTTCGTGCCCGTGGGCACAACAATCATCGAATGACGCGCATGTTTGGGAAGGTCGTCCCCGCCGGTCTTGACCATCACGATATAGACCTTGCAGCGCGGATCACCGGCCCCTGAGGCCCACCATTTCTGCCCGTTCAGCACATAATGATCGCCGTCGCGCACGCAGGACATCGACACATTCGTGGCGTCAGAACTGGCCACATCCGGCTCTGTCATCAGATAGGCCGAACGGATCCTGCCTTCCAGCAGGGGGGCCAGCCATTCTTCCTTCATGGCGGCGGTGCCGTAACGTTCGAACACTTCCATGTTGCCCGTGTCGGGGGCCGAACAGTTGAACACCTCCGCTCCCAGCGGGGTCTTGCCCATCTCTTCGGCGAAATAGGCATATTCCACGGTGGTCAGGCCGAAGCCCTTCTCGCTGTCGGTCAGCCAGAAATTCCACAAACCCTGCGCCTTGGCCTTGGCTTTCAACCCCTCCAGGATCTCGGTCTGGCGGGCGGTATATTGCCAGCGGTCTTCCTTGGCGATCTCGGCGTGATATTCATCCTCCAGCGGCATGACGTCATCACGGATCATCGCGGCCACGCGATCCAAGAGCTTGCGGTTCTCGGGGCGCATCCCGAAATTCATGTCCATGCCAATTTCCTCCCTGCGAAAAACAATTCCACGCGGATAACACCACGTCGGCGGCTGGATGGGAAGCGGGCAAAACGTCAACGGACGCCGCGTCGCGAGGGAACGGAATCGGGGGCGCGGGGTTATACCGCTGGACATGTGGCCTCATCGGCAGGAGACAAGACGACGTGACATCACTTCCCCTGATGGCCCCCGGCGAGACCTGCTGGAAAATCGCGGATACCGGACGCTTTTCCCTTATCGTGGATGCGGCGGATTACTTCGTGGCCGCCCGCGACGCCATGCTCAAGGCGCAACGTTCGATCATGCTGATCGGATGGGATTTCGACGCGCGCATCGACCTGCGCGGCGGCACGGACGATGGCCCGCAGCAATTGGGCGATTTCATCCTCTGGCTGGCGGATCGCACACCCTCGCTCGAGATCCGGCTGCTGCGCTGGGATATCGGCGCGCTGAACGCCGTCTTCCGGGGGCGGACCCTGCTGTGGATCCTGCGCTGGAAGCGGCACCCGCGGATCACCCTGCGGCTGGACAGCGCCCATCCGATGGCGTCGTCGCATCATCAGAAGATCGTCGTGATCGACGACTGCATGGCCTTTTGCGGCGGGATCGACATGACCGAGAACCGATGGGACATCCGCGCGCATCGGGATGTGGAACCCACGCGCGAACACCCGTCCGGGCAGGATCATGGTCCCTGGCATGATTCGACAAGCGCCTTTGACGGCGCCGCTGCACGCCTCATGGGCGATCTGGCACGGCACCGCTGGAAGGTGGCCACCGGCGAGGAATTGCCCCCCTGCTCTGCCGCACATGACTGCTGGCCCGACGGTCTGGAGCCGGATTTCCGCGACACCCGCCTTGCCGTCATGCGCACCGTGCCCGCCTATGGCGACGATCCCGGCTGCCACGAGATCGAGTCGGCCTATCTGGCCCTGATCGCTTCGGCCAAACATGTGATCTATGCCGAAAGCCAGTATTTCGCCTCGCGCCGGATCGCTGCGGCCATCGCGCAACGCTTGGTCGAGGATGACGGCCCCGAAGTGGTGATCATCAATCCGCACGCCGCCGAAGGGTGGCTGGAACCGATCGTGATGGATACGGCGCGCGCCCGCCTTGTCGATGCCCTGCGCCGGATCGACAGGCATGGACGCTTTCGCCTCTATCATCCCGTGACCGAGGCCGAAGCCCATATCTATGTGCATTCCAAGATCATGATCGTCGACGACATCCACCTGCGCGTCGGGTCGTCGAATTTCAACAACCGGTCCATGCGGATGGATACTGAATGCGACGTGATCCTGACGGCGCGTGATGCGGCCGAGAGCAGCCACATCACGGCCCTGCGCAACGATCTGGTCGCGGAACATCTTGGGGTTTCGTCCGAGGACGTGGCCACCAGCCTTGGACAGACCGGTTCGCTGATCCGAACCATCGACACGCTGCGCGGCGCCGGGCGCAGCCTTGTCCCCTATGCCATGCCCGACACCTCGGACATCGAAAACTGGCTGGCCGAAAACGAGATCCTTGACCCGAACGGTCCGGACGACATGTTCGAACCGCTGGATAAACGAGGCTTGTTCAAGGGATGGGGCGGCCTGCGGCGCAAATTGCACCTGCGCCAATAGCCGTCCCTCAAAGGGACAGGCCCCGCCATGCAACGACAATCTGTCGGAAAATTGGTGCGGTCGAGAAGACTCGATTTTCGATTTCTTCCACCGCATGAATTTTTAATGTTTATTTACAGTGCCTTACAAGACTAAAATAACGAAATAAGAAAGCTATGTGCAAAGCTTGTGCAAAGTCTGTGCATACATTTACCCCCCACGCTAGCATTGATCTGCACCGCGATCTTTCATGGTATGGCTAACGTGAGTCACTCCAGACCTCACAGTGCCTGCACCCTTTGCGGCAATCTGACCCTGCCGCAAACCCGCCACGTGCTCTATCTGGTTGGCTAGGATGGGTGTTCTTTCTGTTAGACATCTGGCACAATGAGACGAAAACAACAGGCGGAGAGACCAATTTCTATGGTCGTGGACAAATCAAGACTTGCGGCGACCACCCGCCTTTTCTCGTCAGCGGTATTTCACCAGTTGGCAAAAAAAGGAAAATCCCCGCTTTTCGCTCGCTTGGTGCGGGAGATTGGCCGAGAGCGATTTTCGGATACCTTCTCTGTCTCAGACGTCTTCAACTCAGCCTTCAAAGCAATCGACACGCCCGGCAGTCGCGACGAATATATTTACAAGTCTGCTATTGCTGAAAAAATCCTCCTTGGCCGACACAGTCTGCGCAGTGCGTCCATGCTGACCGAGGTTCGAGTGGAGGGAAACAAGGCAGATGTTGTTGTACTCAATGGCACGTCCACGGTCTATGAAATCAAGTCTGAGCGCGACAGCCTGTCCCGACTTCCTTGCCAACTTGAGGCATATCGGCGGGCTTTTGCGTCTGTTAATGTGATCACCTCCGAAGCACATGCGGAGAGAGTAATCAGCATTGCCCCGGAGGATGTAGGGATTTTAGTCCTGAACCGCCGAGGGCAGATTTCCGAGATTCAAGCGGCCAAAGATCGCCCGGAGAGAGTACAGCCGGCGTCACTCTTCGACGTGTTGCGGATACAAGAAGCATGTCGAGTGCTTGATAGTCTCGGGGTAGACGTGCCTCAAGTCCCCAATACCGAAAGGTTCAGAGTCGTTCGCGAGCTGTTTGTAGATCAAGACCCTGCTGCTCTACATTATGAAGCAGTTGCGGTTCTGAGAAAATCCCGCAGCCAGTTCGGGCTGAGAGATTTTTTGGCCAATCTACCTTCTTCCTTGCAAGCTGCGGCGCTTTCCACTCCTATAAGGCGAAGTGATCAACCCCGACTTATTGCAGCGGTTGAGACATCGATATTGGAAGCTGAGCACTGGGCATAGTGGCAATGTATTATCCTTACTTTCGTGGAAAACAGTATGAACTGATCACAATCCGGGAGAACGCCGATCTAATGGCGAGGGCGCATTTCATCCCGATCATCGAGCCTGTCAAAGAAGTCCTCAATGGTCTTGGCCGCGCGTTAACGGCTGTTGGAGAGGCTGGCGGCACTGCAATTGTAATCGTTAACCCTCACCATGGTGATTATGCGGATGATGGAGAGCGGATAATCAACTTCTTGCGCAATGGTCCTATTGAAGAGGTTGATCTTTCTCCCGCTGTTCTTCTCAAGGAAGAGTGCACTGTAGACGAAGCGGTTCGGCTCTGCCTTGAGTTCGAAAACGATGCCGTAACCTTGGTTCATGCTGGATTTGCCAACGGTGCTGCTTTGGCTGATGCGCTGGGGGCTAGGGTCAATGATCTTCGACATGTGTTTTTAGAAGACAGTTGCGGTCGGTTGTATCGGCGACATTTTCAGAGTGTCGAAAGGGTCCTGCTGAGAGATGGTTTTGAACGCAGGCGCAACCGAGATCATCCTCCAGTTGAATTTTTTTCTGACTTACACGTGACATTTGCCGAAGAGGGAATGAGCGGTTTCGGAGACTTTCTAACCGTGGGTGATGATTTCTCCGAGTCTGGCGGGCCTGCCTATGCAATCGCTATCCATCTTACGTACATCGATCCATCGCAGGACGATGCGATGTTCGTTCGACACTTCTTATCTGTGCGCCAAGATACGCCAACTGACCCGGCTGGCAAGTTTGCGGAAGCATTGGCTGCAATGATTGAAGTCCTTGAACGTGATGACTGCCCAATACTGAACACAAATGCGGTTCAGGAATTTCGGCGACTTCACGCGGACCGCCACTATCCGGGATTGGGATACGTCAAGAAGCTTGCAATGCAGCATCATATCGAGACGCTTGCCGCCTATTTCGGGGATTAGTTCATGCTCTGTTGTGCCAATTGCTTTGGCGACGTGGGGCTTCGTGACATTCTCCCCTCGCTTGCTTTAATTAAAGGGAAGTGTAGCTATTGCGGCTCGGAAGGGATGGACCTTGTTGAACCGGCCAAGTTGTTCGATCTGTTTTCTACTGTGACCAACATCTATGAAGAGTCCGAGGATGGGCAAGAGTTAGTCCAATGGTTTCGCGATGATTGGGCGATGTTTCAGCATCAGCGTATGGATGATTTTCGAGCCAAGGATTTACTCGCCGAAATACTGAACAATGCGGAAGCTCTAAGAAAGAAATATCGACCTTCTGACAGGTTTAAGAGCAACCGCTTGGAGCGATGGGAACAACTGTCGGAAGAGCTTCGCAGCCGGAATCGATATTTTCCCGAGGTTGAAGTCGACTTCGAACGCCTCGGGGAACTACTCAAGTTTCTACGCGCCCCAGACTTTTCCGACAAATGGTATCGCGCGCGAATAAACGCGGGCAGCGCTCCCTATTCCATCGAGAACATGGGTGCCCCGCCCATTGGTGTCACGTCGCATGGCCGCGCGAACCCACCGGGCATCCCATATCTTTATGTTGGCTCGACACCAGAGACTTCAATCGCGGAAATTCGTCCGCATACCGGCGAAACTGCGACAGTGGCGGAATTCGAGATTGCCGCGGAAAACATGGCTTTAGTTGACCTCAGAGCACCAAAACATCTGATTTCGCCGTTCTCCCTCGGTGATGAAGACAAGATTGGCGCGCTGCGCGGAGACATTGACTTCCTAGAACGGCTAGGAAACGAACTGACCCGCCCAGTTAGGCCACAAGCCGCGGCGGTTGAGTATGTTCCTAGTCAATACCTTTGCGAATTCATTAAGCGTTCCGGGTGGGACGGTGTATTGTATTCAAGCTCGGTTAGCGACGGCGTGAACCTTGCGGTGTTTGATCCGGCCAAGGCCGCAGCGAAAGGCGTAGCCATCTGGCGCGTCGACAAGGTCACAGTAGTGGTAGCTCAAGAAAACTGACAGTGCGAGACTATTGCAATTACAGATGTGGCCCAAACAGCGGCCGTCAATCGTCGGGATCAACTAACCCATTCTCTTCAGCATTTGCACAGGTTCACCCAGCCTTATTAATGGCTCAGTGGCGAGTCGCAGATATCTGCTAGGGCATTGCAACAAAATTTCGATTTCTGGCGAAATTTTCTAAAGTGGAATCGTGATCACTTCAGGGGGGATTACTCGGCGGCTGGGTCCCTGCCGGTGCGAAATCGTACACAGGACGAGAAGGCTTTCCATGAAGGTGGATACTAACAAGCAAGGCTATACGCGTGTAGCGTGCAACAACGTGACACGAAAAGTTGTCATATGTGCTGACTGGTGCTGTCGCGCCTCTGAGCAAGGGACGCATCCCCCGTGACGGGTCCCATACGGCTTTTTTTAACTGACTATTTAAAGTTTGATCTGATGGAGATGGGCAAAAGGCCCGCTGACGTGGGGACGACGCAAGTTTCACAGTCATGTTATGACTCCTGAGCCAGTATCAGCACCTACAAGCGCACTTGGCGGCGCAGCCCACCCAGTTCAGGCGACTCGGGCAGAAAGCCTGTCAGCCGCGTTTTTAATGCTCATAGCGGCCCATTTCTTACCCCTTGGAGTCGACACACCAGCGGCGTTCAGAGCGTCCGCGATCTTCTGAAACGACGCGCCAGATTCCCTCATGGGAAGAACGATAGAGGCGACACGTTCCGCAGCCGCGTCAGCGGCTTTCTTCGCTACCTCGTTCCGCTTCATGGTCTTGTCGCGAAGGCCTCCAAGCTGAACGCCACGCGCTTTGGCGGCTGCGAGGGCTTGCTTGGTGCGAAGGCTAATGAAGTTGCGCTCTTGCTCTGCCAAGGCCGCATAGATGTGAAGCTGGAACGCGTCAGCGTTTGGCATGCTGGCAACCCTTATTTTCAAGGCGTTATCTTCCATAAGCGTGGAAACGAAGCTGACCCGGCGGGATAGTCTGTCCAGCTTCGACACCAAAAGCTCTGCGCAATGCTTTTTCGCCAGTTCTACGGCCTTTGCGAGTTCAGAGCGGTGCACGTCAGCGCCGCTCTGAACGTCCGCGAAGGTTCCCAGAATCTTAAACGGTACGTCTGAAAAGTTTTCGAGGAAGAGGGCAATATCGCGGTCCTGAGCTTCAAGACCCAGCCCAGATTCGCCTTGCGACTTTGAGCTCACCCGCCGGTAGATGACATACTTCTTGACCATATCCGCATTCCTTAAAAAACGTCGTCGTTCGTTGTGGTTTATATATGGCATGAAAAATAATGTTTTTCGATACATTTCAATTACTTCTTTGAAAAAAAAGCATTCTGCGCCTGAGTTTCTGACTATTTTTGTCAGTTATTAATGACTCAGCAGCACTTACATATTTTAGGAAGTTGCAGGCGCTGCGGCGCATGGCGACTGAGACGGTCTTTTGCGGCTTGAGGCGCTATGCCAAAGCAGATCAAATGTGTGCTATCCGGTAGGTTGTGATGGAGACTAAGAACGGAGTTGTCAGGACGATGAGTGAAACAGACCGAAGACTGAAAGACTACTTAAACACTAATCAAGCCGCACGCGAACGGATGTGCTTGGAAATTCTCTCTGTTCAGGAGGGATATTCCGACGTGTCGCCACGCCTTCCTAAAGGGGGACCGGACGGATCGCGGGATATTCAATCATTTTACAGAGACGATCTGTGTTTCGGGGCGGTAGGGTTCGTGAATGATGCGGGCGACGGAAACGAACACAGGAAACAAATAAAAAAGAAATTTAAAGAAGATCTAAAAAATGCGTTGAGCGAAAAAAAAGATGGGACGCCGCCTCCCAAAGCCTTCGTCTTTCTCACGAATGTTGGGCTTACTCCGGGCATCATTTCTGAATTAAAAGAACATGCACGAGGTAAGGGTATTTCATACTGCGACATTTTTGACCGAGAGATATTAAGGGTTGCCCTTGATTCAAACCGTGGATATGCAATTAGGCATCGGTACCTTGACATTTCGTTGAGCGATGCAGAACAGAAAGAGTTTTTTACTGCTTGGGGGGATAAGATCAACTCTATTATTGGCTCAGGTTTGAAGGACCTCCACAAAACAACAAAAAGAATCCAATTTCTGATGGAAGCGCAGTTCACGCTTGATCATCTTGCGACCGTCGTGAGGTTAGACTCGAACATCTGGGAAGCTTGTGAAGGTGAGTTTTTCTTTCAAACGATGCTGTCTCTGCGCGTTCACTCAGATGGCCTACTTGGAATTACCTTTGGCGGCGGGACTAAAAAAATTCAAG
Organism: Seohaeicola sp. 4SK31; assembly: GCF_028802875.1. NCBI lineage: Bacteria > Pseudomonadati > Pseudomonadota > Alphaproteobacteria > Rhodobacterales > Roseobacteraceae > Seohaeicola > Seohaeicola sp. 4SK31. The sequence continues at coordinate 48,450 of NZ_JARAMP010000024.1, forward strand.
AGACGCTTGCAGAGTGGCAGGCGCGAGGAAAGAAGCATACAAAGAACAGCGAATTCGGCTTTGGATTTAGCTGGTTGATTCCTAACACTCCTCATCACGCCCGTTATGTGAGAGACGTTAATAATCTGGAGCACCCCAAAAATATCAACGGAGAAGAAAAACTTGACTACGTCCGGACTTCCGGATCATCCGGAATTCTGGAAGTTGATCAAAAAGCCCTTTACTTTAAAACGCTTTCGGAACCATTCATCGAACGGTACCAGCCCACCTGCAAACTACAGGAACTAGACGGTTGCATGTTGCTATTCGAAAGCAGTCGGGAGATAGCAGAGCACATCGAAGAAATAGCAATCATAGCAGGAGGGTACGAGCTTCTGACAATTAAGAAAGGCGATTTTGAGCTGCAGCCGGGGTCCTTCGAGCGCCTCAAACTACCAAAGGAGGCTAAGCAAGAGCCCGATAGCCATGATTGGGTCACGGTCAGGCCATCCGGGTTTCCGTCCTGTTTTTCAATAGACCTTATGGGGCGTACACCGCGCCGTTACGATTGGTGACAACGCGGACGGGCCGGAAAAAGTAGATTAACTTGAACCAATTGAGGTAACCAATGTTTAGAAACGTATGCATTTTGTCAACCATGGCATCCAAGGCGGCGGGCAGCAGCCGCTAAGCCTGTCATAGAGAGCGAATTCTTTGAATTTTGCAGCGGATTTCCCGGTTTTGCAGCCCTTAGCACTGATGCTGGTGAGTCGGTCACCCTGCAGCTTTCCGACCACAAAAAAGTATCAACTCTCATTTTCACTTTTCCTAACCGTGCTTCCGTTTACTGCCAGTCCTTCGACAGTCGGGGAGTGCACGGCGGGGACGCTTTTTTTCGAAGCGTTCCGTGGCGTCCGTACCGGTGAACGGACGTTGGACTTGTAAGCCTAATCGTCCGAGATCAAGCGCGAAGGTGCAGATGAAAAATCCGCGGCAATATCCTGCATCAATGAGCACCAAAAAGTGGCGCATTCGCTGCAAGCGTAGACAAAAGACGGAATCAAGATTTCCGGACTGATGGCTTTGGAAGATACGGCGAACACCCTGAGGTAGTTTCGAGGCCGCTCTTCACCACCATTGGGCTGCATGCAGGTGCACGAGTTGAGACGGAATTTAGGGCGGACTACCGCATGATCTTTAAAGGAGCGTTCGAGAATTGGCTCAAGAGCATGGCGCGCGGAGAGCTGCCTTACAGCGCGGTTCGACGGTGCTGCTGTGGCGGAAGTAATTGATGCTGCGTCTGAAGCCTTCTATCCGCGCCTATTTAGCATACTAAAACGCGGGGAATACCGTGAAGCCCTTGAACGAATGTTTCCCCTCGCGAAACCCTCAGGCATTGCTGAGGCAAAACCAATGGATGTCTAATAGCGGGCAGGTTGGCTGACAGGCCCCGAATGCCGGTAGATCACGCGAAAGAGGCTGTGGCGGATTTGGATTAGCGTAGTCTTAGTCCGAACCGTCCAGCTTGGTGTGCTGGTGTTCCGTCCTGTTCCAACGCTGTTCCAGCATGATTTTACCCTAAGTCCATGTTTTTATTTAATTGTTCCAGTTTTCCAGTCGTTCCAGAGAAAATAGTAGGAACAAGGTAATAGACTTTTTTTGCGGACGCCCTCCGCGCCTTTAGTGGCGCGCGGTGAATAAACCTCTGATGATTTCTGAAAATCGCCGGAACATAAGAACGGCGGGAACATCAATTAAATTCAAACGCTTAAAGGTTAGTACTTTGGAACACACGTTGGAACATGGAACAACATCCAAAGACTAACGGACTCACGAACCGAAAAGGGCGGCTGACGCCGCCCCTATCTAATGTTACTCCATTACTGAACCACCAAGGCAGAAACCTATACGGTCCCGCCAGTAAACCTGTCAGGCCTCGCTGGCTTCGCCGGTCAGGTGGTTCCCTTCGGTTTCCGGAGCACCCTTACCCAGTGCCGCCAACATCTCGGAGTGGACGGGCAGTTCATAAGCCTGCCGGTTCGGCGCTGCCTCTTCCCATTCATCAACGTCATGGTCCTGCGCGCGGTGATACCAACACTTGCACCGGGCCTTCTTCGCCTGCAGCGTCTGACCAAACAGCCTTTCAAACACGCGTTCCGGGTCCGTCTCGCCAGCCTGACGGCTGTCCCCATACTTTTCGACAAAGGCTCTCAGCATATACTTCGGAATCCGGGTTTGTCCTTCAGTCAGATCGAACCTGAAAGTCTCTGAACCTTCCTTGTAGATGAATTCGCCGTCTTCGATCATCCGCGTGAAGGCCCGGTGTACAGGGCGCATCGTTTCGCGTTCCATGTCCGTACGGTCGGACGTGACAGGCGCGGTGAAAACGTCACTCCACTGCATTTCAGCGTCAGCCGGGTCATAGGTCATCAGTTCATGACACAGTGCGCCTATACCATCATCGTCGATCTGTTCCCGAAGTGCCTTGAAGTAATCGAGGTCACCCTTGCGAGCGTTCGAGACGTGCAAAACGCAATACCTGCGTTCCGACCCATTGCCTTCAATGTGCATCGCGTCGGGGTGGTTGCTATCGAAAATGTAACGCATGAATGACGGCATTTCGATGGGCTGGATATTTTTCACCTCCACCGTGGTTTCTTCGGCGTCAATCTTGTGCTTGAGCTGGTTCACTGTCTCGCGGTTTCCGGAGAACACAGCTTCTTCCGACACACCTACGATATTCAGCGCATGGCGCTGCCCGGCCCAGCGGCCTACCACATCATCCTTGCTTCCGAAGGTGGTCCCGTAGGGATGCACCAGCGCCCGCACAAGCCGTCCAAAAGTGCCCTTACCGGAACCACCTTCGCCCCAGATGACCAGCGACGTCTTGGGCTTCTCGCCGGGACGCTGCACCATGTGCGCCATCCAATGCCAAACCCACTTGAACACCTCCGCGTCGCCGTCGCAGATGATGTCCCGGATGAAATCCTTGAGTTTGGTACAGTCACCGGGTTCCGGCTGCACCGTGAAGCCCCGGAAGAGATTATAGACGTTCGGCCCAATGCTAGCAGGCGGCGGCGCAAATGCCGTGTCTGACCACCGGCGCGCGCGATTGAAAAACACCGGGACCGGGTTGATTTCCTTTTCAACCTCATTGCCCTTTGCATCGGTGGTGGTAATGGCCACCTTGCGGTTAGCGTACCAGTTTGACAGGGCGGTGGTGTTCCACACTTCAAGCTTCGGCTTTTCACCGGGTACAAGAACGCGCAAGAACCGCCCTTCGCCGCCGATGTTCACGTACTTGAATCCCCGGTCGAGATTGGCAAGGGCTTCGTCAAGGTCATCGCCAAGCGGCGCTGCCATGTCGAAAGGTTTGCCTTCCTGCTTCGACCGCTCTTCGGCGATATGCTCGCGCGCCTTTTCGATCCGCTCGTACAGGTATTCGTCGGTGCCGTACTTGCTGCGATCCCTGTCGGGGTCGCGTTCCGCCTCGTAAATCCGGGCACGCAGTGT
>NZ_JARAMP010000025.1:0-46662 GCF_028802875.1 Seohaeicola sp. 4SK31
CGCTTCATTGTAGGCTGGCCAGTTCCTGGTCTTGTAGGTCGGGGGTATGTGTCTGCTCATGCATCCCAGCTACCACGCTGGATTCACGAGATGAATCCCTCACAGGATTTGTGCAACAGAGCCACAACAATATCAACGGCGGTTTGCCCTTTGATATAATTGACCTCGGCGCATTTCGATTCACAGTCAGCGAAAATACAAGGGCGCGGGAGGCCCTGACCTTTGGAGCAAGAGCAAGCGCTGGCTTAGATATCCCCTTGGCGCAGGGTCTGATGTTGAATGGGTTTGCCCAAATCGGGCGCAGACATTCCCCTGAATTTCATACCAATATCACCGACCGCTCCGTCGGGCTTTGCCTACGCTACACTGCGGACACATGGACCTACGCGGATGGATGCCTGTCGAAAGGCGATCTTGACAACGAACGGAACACGGCAAGATCACACACACGGTCGCTATCCGTCGGCCATCTGTTCGACAGCGCACCGGCCACACATGAACTGTCTGTAACAGTCATCCAACAATCAAATAACGGAATTGACCAGAACCGCGTACGCGTGGCCTCAAGAAGTATGATCAGCGCATTCGGTGCCGTGGATGGTAGTGTCACCTTTGGCGAGATAATTGAAGGCAACCTGAGGCAAACATTTGCCGCCGATCTTGGATATGGTGCCATCTTGATCGGCAAACCGACACGTCTGTCGATCAGTTACGCCGAAGAGAGGGGTGGCAATCTTTTCGGTCAGAACCGATCAGAAAACAGTATCACCTTCAGGGCAAGTCGCACAGTTGTAAGAAATGTCATGGCTTATGTGAGTCACAAAATCACAAGGTCCAGCATTCCTGAATTCAGCAATGATAGCTGGGGGTTCGGTTTCGAATATACCGGACTCCGCTGGTAGTAGCCTACGAGGCAAAACGGATATTTGAGGCGGTCAGTAACTCTCCGCCCCGATCAGACGGTCGATCGGCGCGTAGTTGTCGGTCAGCACGATGGGATTGCGCGCGGCTTTCAATTGCGCCTGCGCCTCCGCCGGGATGCGGGCAAAGGTGATGGGGGCGGGTGACATGCCTTGCAACATGTCCACAGCGGTGGGGCTGAATCCTGCGGCGATGATGTTGATCATCCGCTCGCCGGGTTCGGGGCGGCGGGCTTCTGTCCAGATTTCCACATGGGGAAAGACCTGTTCCAGTGTATGGACCAGCGACATGAGCGCGATCATCCGGTCGGCGTGGTCGATCACGTTCATCAGAAACACACCATCCTCGGTCAGATGGTCGCGCACCAGCGTGAAGAACTCTTCCGTCACCAGATGCGCGGGCACCGCAATGTCGGTGAAGGCGTCGCCGATGATCACGTCATAGCGGCTGCCATCGGTGCGCAAGGCGGTGCGTGCGTCCTGATTGAGGATACGGGTGCCCTCGGGGTCGAACCAGAAATCGCGGATCGCCACCTTCGTCACCGTCGGGTCGATCTCGGCGACCGTCACATCGGGGCGCGGCGCCATTGTTGACCATTTGCGCGGCACGGTGAAGGTGCCGCCGCCGATGAAGAAGGCGGAAAAATCCGTGCCGCCCATCCGCTCGCGCGCCAGCAGGTCCAGCAATGCAGCGTGATCGTAGAAGATCACCTCGGGCAGGTCACGGGCTGACACACCGTGGACCAGATGATCCAGCACCATCAGCCGGACCGGGCTGTTCGGATCGGCCGAGACATCCTCGACCCGGATGCAGAAATAGTCGCTTTCCTCGGTGCAGGGGGATGGTTGCGCGATGGTGGCCCCGGCCAGCACCAAACCGACCAGCGTTGCCAGCCCCGCGACCAGCATGCCGGACGGATCGCCCGCGCGCCGTGCCAGCCACAGGATCAGCAGCGCGGCGACAAGGTAGCACAGGGTCACCAGCGCTAAAGTGCCTACAGAGCCCAGCCAAGCAACAAAGACGAATCCGGCCAGAAGTGTGCCCGCGATGGCGCCGATGGCCCCTGAGGCGAACATCGCACCCAGCGCGCGTCCCGATTGATCGGGCGCCGCCGCCACCGAAATCTGCGCCAGCACTGGCGCGGGGATGCCGGCAAAGAACGACGGCAGGAAGAATGCGATCATGCACAGCGCCACAATCGCGCCGATCGGGTTCGCGATATGCGGCAGCAGGACATCGGCCCCGCTGCGCAGGACGAATACCGCCAGCGCCGTGGTCAGGCCCGCGCCCAGCATCGACCAACCGGTCCAGAGCAACGCGCGCGGCGCCTGCATCTCGGCGATGCGGCCACCGGCCCAGTGACCGGCAGAGAACCCCGCCAGCACCACGGCAATGATCGATGTCCAGGTATACAGCGACATGCCCACATAAGGCGCCAGCATCCGTCCCGCCACGATCTCGACCACCAGCGAGGCGGCAGACACGGCGGCTTGCAAGATTACCAGCACGGCGACGCTGGGCAGTCTGTTATTCACGTCACCTGATACGATGCTGTTCATCGCCTGTCCTCCCCGACCGGATCATCTGCGGGGGCAGTTGGGACAAAACGGCCTTGGGCTGCAAGAGTGAAACGGCACATTCGAATGCAAAAACCCGCAAGTGTGCACTTGCGGGTCAGCCAAAGAGTCCTTGGAAACGGTGGCTCAGCGGCCCCATTTGCGGACCGGGCCGCAATCCATATGCACGAAATTCGAGCCGGAATAGCTTCCGACGCCACCGGCACGGCAGGCGGCCGCAGCGCGGGCCATCTGACCGACCGAGCGCGAGGCCAGACGCAGATCGGCAGCTTGGCCCTGAAGGTGAAGCGAGTTGCGCGCCACGCCGGACGAATTCGAGCGCAGCATGGCATTGGTCTTGGGGCTGCGATACCCAGACAGCAGCATATAAGGCTCGTTCACATCCAGCAGGTTGTGGGCTGCGGCCATGATGTCGATGGTGCGCAGGTCCATCTGCTTGATGTCATTGGTCCGCCAGTCACGCATGAAATGGTTGATCTCGGCCACGGCGTCCTTGATGTAGTCGCCTTCAACCCAGTAGATCGTGTCAAGGCGTTCGCCAGTCCGACCCGAGTACATCTTGATGCGCCGGATATCCCCGCTGCGGCGCAGGAAACCTGCGGCTTTGGAGTAGGTGGGCGCTGCTATCAGAGCGGTTGCCGCGAACGCACCCAGAAGGGCCCGGCGCGAAATGCTCGAGGAGTTGTCTTCGGTCATGGTGAGCGTCAGTCCCGTCGCTTGCCTGTTTCCCCGCGATGTTACGCGGCTTTCTGCCATCCATCCCCAGATGCTGCGTAATGTATTACACATAAGGAATCGTGAACCAAGTCACGGTTCCCTTCTTTTTTGCCGCGCAAGGACTTTTCGGCGAAATCTCGCCAATCGCGGTGTTGGGCCTTATTTCTTTGGTAAACCGATGCAAGCCTGCACCACCTCGGCGGATGCCACGACAAGATGACAAAATGTGAATGGACTTTCGCGGTCCAAGTTTTCACTGCTGGACACTACAGTTAGCCCGTATTGGAGTAAGGAACGCGATGTTTGGCGTTGGCCAGCTTTTGACACCCGTCCAGCCCCGTATGGCTGGTTTGTCCCGCATGATACAGTCTCTGGCCCTGATACCGGCGGTGTCGCTGGGCATGACCGAGGTTGTTCTGGCGCAGACTCAGATTGCGCCGCAGGTGCAGACCGTGGCCCAGACTCTGACGCCCGAACAGGCGCAGTCCCTCGCGCAGGCGGGCGCGCAGATGCGCGTCACTGCGTTCAAGCAGGCCGTAGCCGAAGCTGCGTCATCGGACAAGGACATCGCCGCCTTCTATCGTGATACCGGGTATCGCCCTCTGTGGACCGGAGAAGGTGCACAGGATACCGATCGCCGCCGCGCCCTGATGCAGGCGATCGCCGATGCCCCCGAACATGGTTTGCCGGTTGCCCGCTATGAGGCTGACACGCTGATGGCCGCGATGCGCGCCGCGCAAAGCCCGCGTGATCTGGGCCAGCTCGAGGTTCAGATGTCGCGCATCTTCCTGCGCTTTGCCCGCGACCTGCAGTCCGGTATTCTCGTGCCGTCCGAGATTGACCGCGGGATCGTGCGCAAGGTGGCCTATCGTGACCGCCTGTCGTTGCTCAACAGCTTTGCCGGCAGCACACCTGCCGCCTTCTTCCGCACCTTGGCCCCGTCGACGGCCGAATATAACCGGCTGATGAAAGAGAAGATGCGCCTTGAGCGTATTCTTGGTCAGGGCGGTTGGGGCGAAACCGTGCCCGTCAAGGCGCTGGAGCCGGGCGACAGCGGTGCCGCCGTCGTGGCCCTGCGCAACCGGCTGATCGCGATGGGCTATCTCGAGCGCAGCGCCAGCCAGACCTATGACGCAGCCATCCAGGCGGCGGTGCAAAGATTCCAGACCGATCACGGGCTGAATGCCGATGGCGTGGCCGGAGCCACGACCATGACCGAGATCAACACGCCAGTGGCGGATCGCCTGAAATCGGTGATCGTCGCGATGGAGCGGGAGCGCTGGCTGGGCGAGGAACGCGGCAAGCGCCATATTCTTGTCAACCTGACCGATTTCCAGTCCAAGATCATCGACGATGACAAGGTGACATTCCAGACCCGCTCGGTCATCGGGGCGGTCGATCCGGCCAAGCGCACGCCCGAATTCTCGGACATGATGCAGTATCTTGAAATCAACCCTGACTGGACCGTGCCCACAGGCATTATCCAGCGCGATTACCTGCCAGCGCTTCAGCGCAACCCCAATGCGCTCGGGCACCTGCAAGTGACCGATGCGCGGGGCCGGGTGATCCCACGCGGCAATATCGACTTCTCGCGCTATACCGCCCGCACCTTCCCCTACAATCTGCGGCAACCGCCCAGCCGGTCGAACGCGCTTGGGACGGTAAAGTTCATGTTTCCGAACCCCTATGCGATCTATCTGCATGACACACCCGACAAGAGCCTGTTTTCCCGTGAAAGTCGGGCCTATTCCAACGGCTGTGTGCGTCTGAACGATCCGCATGACTTTGCCTATGCGCTGCTGGCCCGGCAGGAGGCTGATCCCAAGACCTTCTTCCACACGATCCTCGACTCGGGTCGGCAGACTCGCGTGAACCTGACGGAACCTGTGCCCGTACACCTCATCTATCGCACCGCCTTTACCAGCGCGAAGGGCAAGACCAATTTCCGCCGCGACGTTTACGGGCGTGACACAAAGATATGGGAAGCGCTGGAACGGGCAGGGGTGGAACTGCGCGCAGTTCAGGGGTAGATCTGCCCCGTCAGGAACGGGGGGCAGCATGGCCTATACGGTAAAGCAAATCGCGGCGGCGCTGGGAGCAGAGGCTTTCGGCGCTGTTGACCTGTCGGTGGCGGGTGTCGCCGAACCTGCCATGGCGGGACCCCAAGATCTGGCATTGGCGATGTCGCCCAAATATGCGGAAGGTCTGCCCCGCGGGCAGGCGCGCGCGGCCATGCTTTGGTCCGGCGCGGACTGGGAGGCCCTGGGGCTTGAGGCGGCGATCGTGGCTCCACGCCCTCGCTATGCCATGTCGGGACTGTCCGCCATGATGGACAAGGGCGAAGGCTATGCGGCGGGCATCCACCCCTCTGCCGTGATCGATCCCTCGGCGCAGATCGGTGCGGACGTCTCCATCGGCCCCTTGGCCGTGATCGGCGCGCGGGCGCGGATCGGCGCGGGATCGGTGATCGGACCACAATGCTATGTCGGCGCGGATGCGGTTCTGGGTGAGGGGGCTTTTCTGCGCGAAGGCGTGCGTCTTGCTGCGCGCGTGTCCATCGGCGCGCGGTTCTTCGGCCATCCCGGCGCAGTGGTAGGGGCGGACGGGTTCTCCTTTGTCACGCCTGAACCTTCGGGGGTCGAGAAGGCCCGCGCCACGCTGGGCGATCAGGGCGAGGTCGCGGCCCAATCCTGGGCCCGCATCCATTCGCTGGGCAGCGTCACCATCGGCGATGACGTGGAACTGGGCGCCAACAGTTGCATTGATCGCGGCACGGTGCGCGACACGCGGATCGGCCACCGTGTGAAATTCGACAATCTGGTGCATATCGGGCATAATGTGGTGATCGGGAATGATTGCCTGATCTGCGGTCAGGTGGGGATCGCAGGTTCGACCCAGGTGGGCAATAACGTGGTTCTGGCTGGGCAGACCGGCGTAGGGGACAATCTCTTCATCGGGGACAATGTCATCACGGGCGGCGCCACCAAGATCATGTCGAACGTGCCTGCGGGCCGTGTGATGCTGGGTTATCCGGCTGTGAAGATGGATAGCCATATCGAAAGCTACAAGGCGCTGCGCCGGTTGCCGCGCCTGTTCCGCGATGTCGCAGCGATCCAGAAAGCAGTTTTCAAGTCGGACAAGAGTGACTAAATCGGCACCGCAATATCCGCTTGGCCCGCCATCAGGCGGGGTATGAGCAAGACCACAATGGAAGGGCGTATCCATGAGCATCTCGGACCGTGTCATCGCCATCATCGCCGAACAGGCCGTGCTGGACCCTGCCGACGTGACCCCGGACAGCACGCTTGAGGATCTGGGCATCGACAGTCTGGGACTGGTCGAAAGCATCTTCGCCATCGAGGAAGCCTTCGACATCTCGATCCCCTTCAACGCCAACGAGCCCGAGAAATCCGATTTCGACATCTCATCTGTCGCCAGCATCATCGCGGGGATCGAGAAGCTGATGGCAGAACAGGCCGGGTCGTGAAACGTGTTGTCATTACAGGCGCGGGGACGATCAACGCGCTTGGCCATGACGTGCCCCAGACCCTTGCAGCCATGCGCGAGGGGCGCTGCGGCATCGGCCCGCTGGAGTTTCGTGACGTGGAGCGGTTGTCGATCCAGATTGGCGGCCAGATCAAGGGGTTCGAGGCCGAAGGCCATTTCAACCGCCAGCAGATGACGCTCTATGATCGTTTCACGCAGTTCACCCTGATGGCCGCGCGCGAGGCGATCCGGCAGGCGGGGCTGGAGTTCAGTGGCGATCTGGCCAACCGCGCGGGCGTTGTTCTGGGCACCGCTGGCGGCGGTGTCAGCACATGGGACGACAATTACCGGGCTGTCTATGAAGAGGGCAAGAACCGCGTCCATCCTTTCGTCGTGCCCAAGCTGATGATGAACGCGGCCGCCTCGCATGTGTCGATGGAATACAACCTGCGCGGCCCCAGCTTCACGGTGTCCACTGCCTGCGCCTCCTCCAACCACGCGATGGCGCAGGCCTTTCAGATGGTCCGCTCGGGCATGAGCCCGGTGATGATCACGGGCGGATCTGAATCCATGCTGTGCTTCGGCGGGATCAAGGCCTGGGAAGGGCTGCGCGTGATGTCCAAGGACGCCTGCCGTCCGTTTTCGGCCAATCGCAACGGCATGGTACAGGGCGAGGGGGCGGGGGTTTTCGTGTTCGAGGAATTCGAACATGCCCGCGCCCGCGGGGCCGAGATTCTGGCCGAAGTGGCGGGCTATGCCATGTCCTCGGACGCGGCCGATATCGTCATGCCGTCCAAGCAGGGGGCGGCGCGGGCGATTGCCGGTGCACTGCGCGATGCCGGGATCGCGGCGGACAAGGTGGGCTATATCAACGCCCATGGCACCGGCACTGCCGCCAATGACAAGACCGAATGTGCCGCCGTCGCGGATGTGTTCGGCCCGCATGCAGACCAGCTGATGATCTCCTCGACCAAGTCGATGCATGGGCATCTGATCGGGGCAACAGGGGCGGTGGAACTTCTGGCCTGTATCATGGCGCTGCGGGACGGGATCATCGCGCCCACCATCGGCTATGAGGAATTCGACCCCGAATGTGCGCTGGACGTGGTGCCGAACGAAGCGCGCGAGGCGCAGGTCGATGTGGCGCTGTCGAACGCCTTTGCCTTTGGCGGGCTCAACGCGGTTCTGGCGCTGCGCCGGGTCTGAGCGCCGCTCATGAAAAAGCCGCCCCAAGGGACGGCTTTCCCTAGCTCTCGGCGGTAAACCCGATCACTCGGTCGGCACGGTCACCTTTTCATATCCGGCTGTGAAACCCGACAGCGACAGCTTGACCTCGACCCGCTCGTCCGGCGCAACGAAGGGCACCAGCGTCACGGTGGCCGATGCGCCTCGCTTGTACGAGGCGATATCCTCGGCGGTCAGGCCGATACGGGCATAGCATCCCTGACGGTCGCAGACCGAGAAGGGGTAACGCTTGGGCTGCGTACCATCAACCGTGATGGTCAGCTGCGCGGTCAGCAGCGTCTCCAGCGGCACGGCGACCAAGGCACCGGCTTCGGCCTGTCCGCCTGCAGGCAGTTTGAAGATCCGCATATTGGCGACCTGATTGCCTTCGCCATCCGTCAGGGTCTGAAAGATCTGGCAGGGCTCTTCGCCTTCCTCGACCTTGAGGCATTCCACGGACCAATCGCCCGAGACTTCACGCACATAGGTCTGACCCGCCTGCGGTCCGTCGGCAACCGTCTCGCCCATGGCAAGGCCGGGGTCGGCGGGCGCGGGGGCCGGGGTTTCCGTCTGCGGTGTCGTCGTGGTGTCCTGCGCAAAGGCCGGGCCTGCCACGGCCAGTGCCGCGACGATCGAAATCCGTGTCAGAAAATGGTTCATTCTTTCCGGTCCTGTTCCTGAAAAACACTGTTGCGGGCGCTCTATCATGTCGGTTCGCCAATGTCAGGGCGCATTTATGGATCCTTCACCGACAGGGGCGGAAAACTGCCGGGGTGCGAAACATCAGGAACGCATCTCAACTGACGGATCAGGAACAATAAAAGGGGCCTTGCGGCCCCTTTCTTGTATTTTTTTGCTCCCCGTCGGACTGGCCGACTTAGTCATTGGGGTCACGCTAATTTGAATCCCGCCATCGGTCAACAGGCAAGGGATCACAATTTCGCCGCAGATCGAAAAAAGGCCGCATCCAGGGATGCGGCCAGTCTGACAGGGAGGAAAAACGCCCGAAACCGCACGGTTGCGCGGCATCGGACAGGATTCACACTGGCAGATAAAGGTTAAGCTTGTATTTTTGACGTCACGCCCGCAGGGGCAATCTTGAACTGGGCCGGGCTAGGCGAAAGGGGTGACCGTGGAGAATGCGATTTTTGTGGGCGGTGGTGGCGAGGGCTATGGCACCAAGCAGGGCTTGCTGCTGAACTATGCCAACCGGCACGGCTTGATCGCCGGGGCAACCGGCACTGGCAAGACAGTCACGCTGCAGATTCTGGCCGAGGGGTTTTCTGCGGCCGGCGTGCCGGTTTTCATGTCCGACGTGAAGGGGGACCTGTCGGGCTTGGCCCTTCCGGGTGATCCTGCCGGAAAGCTGCACACACCTTTCACAGAGCGCGCGGCCAAGATCGGGTTCGATGATTTCGCGTACACGGCTTTTCCGGTGACCTACTGGGACATGTTCGGCACCCAAGGGCATCCGGTCCGCACGACTGTGGCTGAAATGGGACCGCTCCTCCTGAGCCGACTTCTGGAACTGACCGAGGCGCAGGAAGGCATTCTGAACATCGCCTTCCGCATGGCCGACGAGCAGGGCATGGCGCTTCTGGATCTCAAGGACCTGCAAGCCTTTCTGGTCTGGCTGGGCGAAAACCGGGGTGAGGTGTCGCTGCGCTATGGCAACATCGCCGTCGCCTCGGTCGGCGCGATCCAGCGGCGGTTGATGGTGCTGGAAAACCAAGGGGGCGCGCATTTCTTTGGCGAACCGGCGCTGGAACTGGCGGATCTTATGCGCTGCGACACGGATGGGCGCGGGATGGTCAATATCCTGGCCGCAGACCGTCTGATGCACAGCCCGCGCCTTTACGCGACCTTCCTGCTATGGTTGCTCTCCGAACTCTTCGAGACCCTGCCCGAGGTTGGCGATCCCGAGAAACCCAAGCTGGTGTTCTTCTTCGACGAGGCACATCTGCTGTTCAATGATGCGCCCAAGGCCCTGGTCGAAAAAGTCGAACAGGTGGCGCGCCTGATCCGGTCCAAGGGCGTCGGCGTCTATTTCATCACGCAAAGTCCGGGTGACGTGCCCGAGACGATCCTTGGTCAGTTGGGCAACCGGGTGCAGCATGCCTTGCGCGCCTTCACCGGCAAGGACCAGCAGGAGTTGCGCCGCGCCGCGCAGACCTATCGGACCAATCCGCGCTTCGACACCGAAGATGCGATCCGCGAGGTGGGTGTGGGCGAGGCGCTGACCTCGTTTCTGGAACGCAAGGGTATTCCCGGCATGGTCGAACGGACGTTGATCCGACCGCCATCCTCGCAACTGGGACCGATCACCGAAGCGCAACGCAGCGCCCTGATCCGCACGTCGGATCTGTTCGGCAAATACGAGACGCCGCTGGACCGGGATTCGGCCTATGAAGCGTTGCAGCGCATCGCGGCAGAGGCGGCGCGCGAGGCGGAAGAGGCCGCGGCTGCCGAAGCGCGCGCCGCGGAGGAGGAGCGTGAGTTCAAATCCGCCCGCCGCTATCAGCCGACCAGCGCGCCCAAGCGCAGCGGCACAAGTCGCAGCCGCGAACCTGACAGTCTGGGCGAGGCCTTTGGTCAGGCCGTTATCAAGGAGTTGAAAGGCACGACCGGCAAACGGATCGTGCGCGGTATTCTGGGCAGCCTGTTCCGGGGCCGCTGACCGACCGGTTCAATGGAAAAGGCCCGCGCGGAGCAATCCGGGCGGGCCTTTCCTACAGGTCAAGATCACTCACTTCTCAGGGATCAATCCGCGCGGGCTGAAACGCAGCACCAAGAGCAGGATCAGACCCATGGTGAACAGACGCATATGCGCGGCGCTGTCCATCAGATGCGTTTTCAGCGCACCATCCGTCATACCCGAGGTCAGCGAGCTCATCAGCCATAGACCGATAGGTTCCACCTGCACCCAAAGGAACCAGATCAGGAAACCACCCAGCACAGCGCCGAAGTTGTTGCCCGATCCGCCCACGATCACCATCACCCAGACAAGGAAGGTAAACCGCAGCGGCTGATAGGTGCCCGGCGTCAACTGCCCGTCCAGCGTGGTCATCATGGCCCCCGCGATACCGCAGATGGCCGATCCGAGAATGAAGATTTGCAGATGGCGGCGGGTCACGTCCTTGCCCATCGCCTCGGCTGCGACCTCGTTGTCGCGGATCGCGCGCATCATCCGGCCCCACGGCGAATTCAGCGCCTTCTGCGCCATCCACAGCAGGATCACCAGCACCACGGCGAACAACGCGGCGTATTCCAGTTTGACATAGATGGTCGAGGCGGTGACCGCATCCAGCCCAAAGCCCGCCGCGCGTTCCACGAATTCCGGGTCGCGTTGCAGGTCCACTTCCAGCGGCACAGGGCGGGGAAGGCCGATCACGTTCTTGACGCCGCGCGCCAGCCAATCCTCGTTCTTCATCACGGCGATGATGATCTCGGCGATGCCCAGCGTGGCAATGGCCAGATAGTCGGACCGCAGACCCAGTGCCGTCTTGCCGATGATCCACGCGACTCCTGCGGCCAGCAACCCGCCCACGGGCCAGGACAGCAGGATCGGCAGACCCAGACCGCCGATATTGCCGGTGGATGCGGGGTTGATCGACTCGACAGCATCGACACCGGGATCATAGACCGCGCGATAGAGGAAGAAGCCAATCGTCAGGATCGCAAGCATTGCCAGAGTGCGCGCCCGACTGTTCGGCATGCGCTGATAGGTCAGCACGGCCGCCACGATGGTGGCCGCCCCCATGAGCAGACCCAGCACGATGCCATAGCCGCCTGCGGCCCATGCCCCTTCGGTGGGCGGCATGGCGATCAGCACCGAGGCCAGACCGCCGAGGGCGACGAAGCCCATGATACCCACGTTGAACAGACCTGCGAAACCCCATTGCAGGTTCACCCCCAGCGCCATGATCGCGCTGATCAGGCCCATGTTCAGGATCAGCAGCGCGGTGTTCCAGCTTTGCATCACACCGGTGATCACGATCAACAGGGCGACAATGGCGAACAGCCCGGTATTCTTGACCATCTCGTTCATACCGATTTCCCCTTGAACAGGCCCGTCGGGCGGAACAGCAGCACGACCAGCAGGATGATGAAGCTGACGGCGAATTTGTAATCGGTGGACAGAAGCTGCACCAATCCGTCAGGGCCCATCCCGTCAGGCAGGGCGTAGACCAACACTTTCTTCCACGCATAGGTAATCGTCACCTCGGAAAAGGCGATGACGAAACCGCCCGCGATGGCGCCCACCGGACTGCCCAGACCACCCACGATGGCGCTAGCGAAGATAGGCAGAAGCAGTTGGAAATAGGTGAAGGCCTTGAAGCTTTTGTCCAGACCGTAAAGCGTGCCCGCCACGGTGGCCAAGGCCGCCACGATAACCCAAGTCACCACCACGACCTTTTCAGGGTTGATGCCCGACAGCAGCGCCAGATCCTCGTTATCGGAATAGGCGCGCATGGATTTGCCCGTGCGCGTCTTGTTCAGGAACCAGAACAGCAGCGCCACCACGACCACCGCCGTCACGACGGTGATGCCGGTCGAGGTGCGGATCGCAAGACCTTCCTCAAGCCCCGTCATGTCGCGGAAGGTGCGGGCCGAGATGATGAACCGCTCGCCATCCGAGAAATTGTGATCATCCGGCCCGATGATGAAGCGGACGACACCGTTCATGATGAACATCACGCCCATGGACACGATCACAAGGATCACCGGCTTGGCCTTTTGCATGCGGTAGAAGCGATAGACGGCGCGGTCCGTCAACAGCACGAACAAGGCGCAGCCCGCAATACCGAAGGGCAGGGCGAGGATGGCTGTGGGCAAGGGCCCAAGGCTCAGCCCCATATGCTGGAACCACCATGTGAACAGAATGGTGATCATGGTCCCAAAGGCCATTGTATCGCCATGGGCGAAGTTGGAAAACCGCAGGATGCCATAGATCAGCGTCACGCCCAGCGCGCCCAGCGCCAACTGGCTGCCATAGGCGATTGCGGGAATGATGACGAAATTCGACAGCGTGATGAATGCGTTGAGAAGATCCATGCCTCAGCCCCCCAGGAACGATCTGCGGACCTCGGGGTCGGCCATCAGGGCCTTGCCGGTGTCGGTAAAGGCATTGCGCCCCTGAACAAGCACATAGCCCTTGTCGGCGATCTCCAGCGCCTGACGGGCGTTCTGCTCGACCATCAGGATCGGAATACCCGTGCGCGCCACTTCGATGATGCGGTCGAACAATTCATCCATCACGATGGGACTGACCCCTGCGGTGGGTTCATCCAGCATCAGGACCTTTGGTTTGGTCATCAAAGCGCGGCCGACAGCCACCTGCTGGCGCTGCCCGCCGGACAATTCACCCGCTGCCTGATGGCGCTTTTCCTTGAGGATCGGGAACAGGTCATAGACCTGCGCCATGGTATCGCGGAAATCGTCCTTGCGGATGAAGGCCCCCATTTCAAGATTCTCCTCGACCGTCATCGAGGTAAAGATATTGCTGGTCTGCGGCACGAACCCCATGCCCTTGACCACGCGGTCCTGCGGCGTCAGCGCAGTGATATCCTCGCCGTCCAGCAGAACGCGGCCCGAGCGCACGTCCAGCATTCCGAAAACGGCCTTCATGGCGGTAGACTTGCCCGCGCCATTGGGACCGACGATCACGGCGATCTCGCCGCGGTCCACGGCGATGGTGCATTCATGCAGGATGTCCGGGCCCTTGCCATAACCGCCGGTCATCGCCTCGCCGATCAGGAAAGGGCCGCCGGGCGCGGAGGTGACCGCACCGCTTTTGCTGCGGGGCATGGCTGTGCCCTGTCCCGTGGGGTTGGTGATCGAGCGGTCCTTGTTGCCGCGATCATCCTGATAGGGGTTGCTGCTGCTCATGCGCCCACCATGTCCTTGTTCTTCAGGCCGGTGCCCAGATAGGCCTCGATCACCTGCTCATTGGCCTTGATCTCGGCCAGCGTGCCCTCGGCCAGAACCTTGCCCTCGGCCATGCAGATCACGGGGGCACACAGACGCCCGATGAAATCCATGTCATGTTCGATCACGACAAAGGTATAGCCGCGTTCCTTGTTCAGCTGCACGATGGCATCACCGATGGTGTTCAGCAGGGTCCGGTTCACGCCGGCGCCCACCTCGTCCAGAAAGACGATTTTCGCATCCACCATCATGGTGCGCCCCAGTTCCAGCAGCTTTTTCTGCCCGCCCGAAATCTGGCTGGCCTTCTGTTCGGCCAGATGGCTGATCGTCAGGAATTCCAGCACCTCATCGGCCTTGGCGCGCAGGGCGCGCTCCTCGTCCGCGATGCGTTTGCGTCCGAACCACGTGTTCCACAGGCTTTCGCCGGACTGGTTGCCCGGAACCATCATCAGGTTCTCGCGGCAGGTCATCGAGCCGAATTCGTGCGCGATCTGGAAGGTGCGCAGCAAGCCTTTGTGAAACAGGTCGTGCGGCGGCAGACCGGTGATATCCTCGCCCATCATCGTGACCTTGCCCGACGTGGGTTTCAGCACACCGGCGATCACGTTGAACAGCGTGGTCTTGCCCGCGCCATTCGGGCCGATCAGCCCGGTGATGGCCCCCTGCCTGATCTCGAGCGAGGCTCCGTCAACGGCACGGAACCCGCCAAACGCCTTCACGACGTTGTCGACTTTGATCATACCTTTTCCCCCGGCACTGTTGTTGTCGCGTGCCTTTATCTTAAGCAAACGGCGCGGGGGAAGCCCCCGCGCCGTTCGTTTCCGTAGCGTCAGATCACCGGAAGTTCACGGTCTCGATCTTGCCGTCCTTGATCTCGATCTCGCGGTAGTTGCCCGCGGATTCACCCGGTCCGATCAGCTCGACCGCGGTGGCACCGACATAGTCGATATCGCCGCCAGCCTTGATGATCTCGATGGCTTTGGCCAGCTCGCCGGGGAAGATTTCCTCACCGGGGGCGTTGGCCAGATCCATGATGTGATCCTTGAAATCAGCAGAAGCGGTGGAACCAGCCTTCTCCATCGCCAGCAGGATCAGCGCCGCCGCGTCATAGCTTTCCGGAGCGAAAGCCGAGGTGCCGTCGAAGCCGGCCTCGGTTGCCTTGGCCTGGAACATTTCCGCGCCTGCGCTGTCGGTGCCGGGATACTGGCCGAACGACCCGGTCAGACCGTCGCCGATATCATCGACCAGCTGCTGACCAACCATGCCGTCGGGCAGAACGAAGGTATCGAACGCGCCCGAGTCGAGGCTGGCCTGGATGATGCCCTTGCCGCCCTGGTCGGTATAGCCTGCAACCACCAGAACCTCGCCACCGGCCGAGGCAAGCGCCGCGACTTCGGCGGAATAGTCGGCCTTGCCGTCTTCATGGCTGGCGTTGATCGTCACGGTGCCACCAGCTTCGGTGAAGGCGGCTGCGAAAGCATCCGCCAGACCCTTGCCATAGTCATTATTGGTATAGGTCAAGGCCACGGATTTGATGCCACGGTCCATGATCACTTCGGTCATCACGACGCCCTGACGCGCATCCGACGGTGCGGTGCGGAAGAACAGGCCGTCATCTTCGGCGGTGGACAGGCCCGGCGAGGTGGCCGAGGGCGAGATCATCACGACACCGTTGGGACGCGCCACGTTCTGCAGGATCGCACCGGTCACACCCGAGCAATCCGCGCCCATGATGGCGTTCACGTTCTCCGAGGTGATCAGACGCTCTGCCGCAGCCGTGGCCGCGCCAGCGTCGATGCAGGTGGAGTCGCCGCGCACGGAGGTGACGGTCGCGCCATCCAGCAGGGTGCCTGCGGCGTTGACTTCGGCAATCGCCAGTTCAGCGCCGGCCGCCATGTTCGGGGTGATCGATTCCAGAGGGCCGGTGAAGCCCAGAATGATGCCGATCTTGATCTCCTGTGCCGAGGCAGCACCCGACAGCAGAGCGGTCGCGGCCGTGGCCAAAAGCAGTCTTTTCATGTTGTTCTCCCATATTGGAACATTAAGTCCAGTGGGCAGGTTATTGCCACTTTGATCAAAAGAAAAGCGCAATGCGAGCCGTGCAATCACCCGATTGCGACTTTTTGTGAGGGGGAAGGCCCCTATATGAAGGGTCAGAACACACCGGACCCAAGGTCAATCCAAGGAGCACATGAGGATGCGCGCGGCTCTTCTGACGACAGCCCTCACGGTGACGATCTGCACCATGCTGGCCACGACAGGCCCGTCACAGGCGCTGGATGCAAGTGGTCAGGCGGTGGAGGTCACGTCCATGGCCGATGGGTTCGAAACGCCATGGGCCGTGGGGTTCCTGCCGGATGGGGGTTTTTTGGTCACCGAACGGGAAGGACGCCTGTGGCATGTCGGAGCAAATGGCCAACGCAATCAAGTGTCCGGTCTCCCCGAGATCCGGGTGGCGGGGCAGGGTGGCCTTCTGGATGTGTTGGTCCCACGGGATTTTGCCCAAAGTCGTGAGATCCTTTTCAGCTATGCCAGGCCGCAGGGCCGGTCCGAGGGAACCGCGATGGCCATCGCCCGCCTGTCGGAGGATCGCAGACGGCTGGAAGACATGCGCCTGTTGTTCGAGATGAAGCCCGGCTCGTCCGGCGGGCGGCATTTCGGTGGCCGTCTTGTCGAGGCGGCGGATGGCACGATCTTTCTGACCACGGGCGACCGGGGCGACGATGACAGCGCGCAGGATTTGCTACGCCACAACGGCAAGGTGATCCGCCTCAATCGCGATGGCTCGGTGCCCGCGGACAACCCTTTTGTCGGTCGCGATGATGCGCTGCCCGAAATCTGGTCCTGGGGGCATCGGAATCCCCAAGGGGCCGCGCTGGATGCCGAGGGGCGGCTGTGGCTGGCTGAACATAGCGCACGCGGCGGGGATGAGGTCAATCTGGTGCAACGCGGGGCAAACTACGGCTGGCCGGTCATATCCTACGGGCGGCATTATTCGGGCCTCCCGATTGGCGAAGGCACCGCGAAGCCGGGGATGGAGCAACCGCAGATGTATTGGGACCCGTCGATGGCGCCCTCGGGCATGGCGGTCTATACGGGCGATCTATGGCCCGACTGGCGCGGTCAGATGTTCGTCGGATCTCTCAAGTTCGACTATGTGGCCCGCATTGGCGGCACGCCCTTGCGGGAAGCGGAACAGATCAAGGGCCGCGAGACTGACCGCGTCCGGGATATCCGGCAAGCGCCTGACGGGTCCATCTGGTTCATCAGCGAAGGCCGGGGCACGATCTATCGCATCGCGCCCTGACACGGTTTTCAGATCGACAGTCGCGTCGCATGGCTGCCCCGTTCGCGGTAGGGCGTTGTGTCATAATGCGCGCGGTAGCATTTCGAGAAGTGCGAGGGTGAGGCAAAGCCGCAGGCCAGCGCCACGTTGATCACGCTCATATCTGTCTGCATCAGCAGGTTGCGCGCTTTCTGAAGGCGCAGCTCCATGTAATAGCGCTTGGGGCTGCGGGTCAGATAGCGGCGGAACAACCGTTCCAGCTGCCGCGTCGACATCCCCACATCGCGCGCCAGCACCGACGGGCTGATCGGTTCTTCGATATGGCTCTCCATCATCTGGATGACCCTGCTGAGCTTGGGATGGCGCACACCGATTCGGGTCGGCACAGACAGGCGCTGCGTATCCTGATCCGTGCGGATCGAGGAATAGATGAACTGGTCCGCCACCAGATTGGCCAATTCCTCGCCATGGTCGGTCGCGATCAGCTTCAGCATCAGGTCGATCGAGGCGATCCCGCCCGCCGTGCTGAACCGGTTGCCATCCACCACAAAGACCGATTTGGTCAGATCAACCTCTTCGAACTCCTCGGCGAAACTGTCTTGGTTTTCCCAATGGATCGTAGCGCGCTTTCCGTCCAGCAAACCCGCCTTGGCCAAGGCATAGCTCGCGGTGCACAGCCCGCCCAGCAACATGCCTTTGCGCGCTTCGCGGCGCAGCCACGAGATCACCTTCTTGGTGGTCGATTTCTGCACGTCGACGCCACCGCAGACCACAACCACGTCGTCTCGGGTCAGGTCTGTCAGATCGGAATCCAGTTGAAACTCGGTGCCCGCAGAACAGCGAATCCTGGTCCCGCCTTCGCCGATCAGCATCCACGTATAGGCCGTGCGCCCCAGCATGCGGTTGGCAATCCGCAGGCTTTCCAGTGCCGAAGCGAAACTGAGCAGGGTGAAATTATCAAGCAGGACAAAGACAAAGCGCCGCGGTGCCGCAGCCGGGGCTGGATCCTTGACCATAGGTCGGGGCGAAGGCATGTGACGGGCGCTCCATCGGTGTTGTGCGGCAATTGAACAGGTTTGCTTATCCGCATCAAGGGCCGCAACGGCGTTCTGAGGTGCAATTGCGCCAAAACGCGACCTGTTCGCGTCGCCTTTCACTGTCGTGTTGAAAATCGCTTGTGGCATGAGGGGCGCGGCTTTTGTATAGAAGGCCGGACTTCAGGACTCTGGCGGAGATAGAGACATGACCGAGTGGCAGAAAACCGATTGGCGCAAACGCCCCCGGGTTCAGATGCCCGACTATACCGACGCGGCCGCGTTGTCGGCGGTCGAGGCGCAACTGTCGAAATATCCGCCGCTGGTCTTTGCAGGCGAGGCGCGCAAACTCAAGGCCGCTCTGGGCGAGGCCGCACGCGGTGAGGCGTTCTTGTTGCAGGGTGGCGATTGCGCCGAAAGCTTCGACCAGTTCAGCGCCAATGCGATCCGCGACACCTTCAAGGTCATGCTGCAGATGGCGATGGTGCTGACCTATGGTGCCAAGGTGCCCGTTGTGAAAGTGGGCCGGATGGCGGGGCAATTCGCCAAACCGCGCTCGGCCCCGACCGAGGTGATCGACGGGATGGAGCTTCCCTCCTATCGCGGCGATATCATCAACGATCTGGCTGCCACACCCGAGGCGCGCCAGCCCGATCCCGCGCGGATGTTGCAGGCCTATCTGCAAGCGGCCGCAACTCTGAACCTTCTGCGCGCCTTTTCGACGGGTGGTTATGCCGATGTGCATCAGGTCCATAGCTGGACGCTCGGCTTCACCGAGGGCGAGAAGGCCGCCAAATACCGCGATATGGCCAACAGGATCAGCGACACGCTGGATTTCATCAAGGCGGCCGGTATCGACAGCAAGATGGCCCATACGCTGCAAACGGTGGATTTCTACACCAGCCATGAAGCGTTGTTGCTGGAATATGAAGAGGCGTTGACGCGTCTTGATACCACCTCGGGCAAGTGGCTTGCAGGGTCGGGCCATATGGTCTGGATCGGGGACCGCACGCGCCAGCCCGATGGCGCGCATGTGGAATATTGCCGGGGCGTGCTGAACCCGATCGGTTTGAAATGCGGGCCTTCCATGACTTCGGATGACCTCAAGGTGCTGATGGCCAAGCTGAACCCCAAGAACGAGGCGGGCCGCCTGACCCTGATCGCGCGTTTCGGCGCGGGCAAGGTCGCCGAACATCTGCCGCGTCTGATCAAGACAGTGCGCGACGAGGGCGCAAATGTCTTGTGGGTCTGTGATCCCATGCATGGCAACACGATCAAATCCTCGACCGGCTACAAGACCCGGCCGTTTGACGCTGTGCTGCGCGAAGTGCGGGAATTCTTTGCCGTTCACAAGGCCGAGGGCACCATCCCCGGCGGCGTGCATTTCGAAATGACGGGGCAGGACGTGACCGAATGCACCGGCGGACTGCGCGCGGTCAGCGATGAGGATCTGTCGGATCGGTATTACACCGCTTGCGACCCACGCCTGAACGCCAGCCAGTCGTTGGAACTGGCCTTCCTCGTGGCTGAAGAATTGTCCAGCCTGCGGGCCGAGCGTCAGGCGGCGGCCGCCGTTTGATCCCGCAAGGATGTATCAAACCATAAACGGCAGGCCATTGGCCTGCCGTTTTTGTTTGAGGGGTCAGAGATCAGGTGTGACCAGCCGCAGATGGTGGCTTGGCGTTGCCTTTGCAGGCGTTTGCCCATATGGGCGAAACGGTGTCACGCGATCCGCAAACCCATGTGTGGAACGCAGTGATGGCGCTACCTCGCGTGGTGCGGTGCCGCCTGCGGTTTCGTCATAGCCCCCAATCTGCCTCAGGCGGCGATCCCGGATCACAAAACGGCGCGGCGTGCGGCCAATACTGCCGGAACTGTCCAGACAGCCAAGAATGCGGTTGATCCCACCATCCTCGCCACGCAGCGGCAGCAACAGCAGACGTGCCTCCAGCACGGGTTTGCCGATCCCTTGATCCGCCTGAAGCGACAGGGTGGCGATGGTCGGCGTGCCACAGACGGTTTCAAGACAGGCTGCCAACGCGTCCCGCGCCTCGGTCTCGAAAAAGGCACTCAGCGGCATCCCCCGGACCTCCATCCCCAGCAGGTCGGCCAGATGCGTGCCCGCGATCCGCAGGCGGCCCACGCCGGGTGCGATCTGTTCAAGGATGAAGGCATATTCCAGCGAGGCTTCGATGCCGCGCGGATCGACCTCGGCCCGCCCCGGCACCGCACGCCGCCCGCGCAGCGCGTGCCAATAAGCCTCAACCATGGAAATATGGGGAAAGCGCGCGTCGGTCCGGTGTCGGTTCATCACGATCACATTGCTGGCGGCGCCCTGATGGGGCGTATCCTGGTCTTTACGCATCACGGCTGGTCCTTGTCGCGCCGGGCCTGACACAGTGACGGGACAGGAACCGACGACCGGTCCTGTAGCCGATCCTAGGCCAGGGACTGTTACTCTTTCCTTAATGTGCCACGAGTCGTCGAAAATTTGTCGTGAAATCGCAAGGCGTGGTTAACCTTCGGGCAGAGGGCGGGTTCTTGCCGTTCAGGGCGGGAAGCATTAGGGCATCGCTCCAAGCGCCATGATTGCCAACGGAGGAGTGCCGCAGGTGATAGAATCAATGACCGGATTTGCAACCGCCAAGGGGGCCGCGCTGGGGGCCAGCTGGAGCTGGGACCTGCGCAGCGTCAATGGCAAGGGGCTGGATCTGCGGTTGCGCGTGCCCGACTGGATCGAGGGGCTTGAGGCGCGGCTGCGCACGCGTCTGACGACCGAGGTCGGACGCGGCAATGTCACGCTGAACCTGCGGCTCTCGCGTGACGAAGGTGCAGTGGAACTTTCGGTCAATCCGGCCGGGCTGAACGCAGCGCTGCGCGCCATGGCCCAGGTCGAGGCCGAGGCGATGCAGACCGGCCTGTCGCTGGCCCCGGCCACGGCCGCCGATATCCTCGGGGTGCGCGGCGTTCTGGAAAGTCGCGGGCTGGATCAGGAAAGCGGCCCGCTGCTGGCCGCTCTCATGGCGGATTTCGAAACCGTGCTGGCCGACTTCCGCGCGATGCGCCGCGCCGAGGGGCGCGCGCTTCAGGGCGTGATCGACGGGCAGATCACGCAGATCGCTACACTGGTCGACCAGATCGCCGCCGCAACCGAAGCCCGCGCCACCGAGATGGCCGCGACGCTGCGTGCCAATCTGGCCCGCGTGCTGGACAATGCCGACGGGGCCGATCCGCAGCGCGTGGCGCAGGAATTGGCGCTGATCGCGGTCAAGGCCGATGTGACCGAAGAAGTGGACCGCCTGCGCGCCCATATCGACGCGGCCCGCGCGCTTCTGAGCAGTCCCGAACCCGTGGGCCGCAAGCTGGATTTCCTGATGCAGGAGTTCAACCGCGAGGCCAATACCCTGTGTTCCAAATCGCAGCATAAAGCCTTGACCCGGATCGGGCTGGACCTGAAAACCGTGATCGACCAGATGCGCGAGCAGGTCCAGAACATCCAGTAAGGGCAAGATGATGGAAAGCAAGACCATGGAACAACGGCGCGGGCTTCTGATCATCCTGTCCTCACCCTCGGGTGCAGGAAAATCCACGCTGGCCAAAAGGTTGCGCGACTGGGACCCGACGATCCGCTTCTCGGTTTCGGCTACCACGCGGTCGCCGCGCCCGGGCGAGGAACATGGGCGCGAATACTATTTCCACAGCCGGGCCGAATTCGAGGCGATGGTGGCCGGCGACGCGATGCTGGAACATGCCGAGGTGTTCGGCAACCTTTACGGCAGCCCCAAGGCCCCGGTCGAGGCGGCGATCACCGCCGGCAAGGACGTCCTGTTCGACATCGACTGGCAAGGCGGACAGCAGATCCGCAATTCCAGCCTTGGCAAGGATGTGGTGTCGATTTTCATCCTGCCGCCTTCGATCCGCGAATTGGATCGCCGTCTGCGCACGCGTGGGCAGGACAGCGACGAGGTGATCGCGGGACGGATGCAGAAATCGCGCGACGAGATCAGCCATTGGGCCGAATATGACTATGTGCTGGTCAATGACGATCTGGACCGTAGCACGGCCAATCTTCTGGCCATCATCACCGCCGAACGCCTGCGCCGCGACCGGCAGACCGGGCTGAACGGCTTTGTCCGCACATTGAACACCGAATTCGAGGATCGCACATGACACTTTACGCTTTGGATGGAAAATCCCCGCACCTGCCCGCCGACGGGGATTGCTGGATCGCCCCTGATGCCAATGTCATCGGCCATGTGGTGCTGGAGAGCGGGGCCTCGGTCTGGTTCGGCGCGACGCTGCGCGGCGACAACGAGGTGATCCATATCGGCGCGGGCAGCAATGTGCAGGAAAACACCGTCATGCACACCGATATCGGCTATCCGCTGACGGTGGGTGCAAATTGCACCATCGGGCATAAGGCGATGCTGCATGGCTGCACCATAGGCGACAATACCCTGATCGGCATGGGGGCCACGATCCTGAACGGGGCAAAGATCGGCCGGAACTGCCTGATCGGGGCAGGGGCACTGGTGACTGAAGGCAAGGAGATCCCCGACGGATCGCTGGTCATGGGGGCGCCCGGCAAGGTGGTGCGGCAACTGGACGAGGCCGCGATCGAGGGCCTGCGCCGCTCGGCGCTGGGATACCAGATGAACATGCGCCGTTTCGCCAAAGGTCTGACCGCGCTCTGAGCGGCGAGGCTGCGCAGGGATATTTAAGGCAAGAAGAAACACAGGGCGAAACTGGGGGCAGGGGCCATGGCCACCGCTTGCTGTCGCCTGCGGCCTGTGCCAGTTGTTGCGCAGCAACAGGAAAGACATGCCATGAAGAACTCCAAAGGATCGCTGATCCGCCCCGTTCCCCTGCCTGACAGCATCAGCCGCCCGGTGGTGACGCCGCTCAGCCCGTCGGTCGTGTATGCCTCGGACACGCCGGACGATCTGGACGCCCAATATGAGGGGCGCACGCAGGGTTATACCTATGCGCGTGAGGGTCATCCCAATGCCGATGTGCTGGCGCAACGGATCGACCTGCTGGAAGGCGGGCAGGGCGGGATCGTCACCTCTTCGGGGATGTCGGCCGTCACGGCGGTGATGATGGGTCTGCTCAAGGCGGGCGATCATGTGCTGGGCGGCGATCAGCTCTATGGTCGGTCCCTGCGCCTGATGAAGCAGGACCTGCCGCGTCTGGGCATTGCCACCAGTCTGGCCGATCCCACCGATGTAGCCGCGATGGAGGCGGCGCTGCGCCCCGAAACGCGGATGATTCTGGTCGAGGTCGTGTCGAACCCGACGCTGCGCGTGGCCGATATCGAAGGTCTGGCCAAGCTTTGCAAGACGCGCGGCATCCTGCTGGCGGTGGACAATACCTTTACCACACCCCGCGCCTATCGCCCCTTTGAGGCGGGCGCCGATATCGTCATCCATTCCGTAACCAAGCTGCTGGCCGGCCATTCCGATGTGACGCTGGGCTATGCCTGCGCCGCCGATCCGGTGCTGCAAAAAGCGATCTATGATTTCGCCGTCACCACCGGCCTGACCGCCAGCCCGTTTGATTGCTGGCTCGCCGAGCGGGGACTGGCGACCTTCAACCTGCGTTTCGACCGGGCCGAGGCGAATGCCGCGGCGCTGGCCGATCATCTGGCGGGCTTGCCGGGCGTCAAACGTGTGCTCTATCCGATGCGCGCAGATCACCCTGACCGGGCGCGGGCGGGCGAATTGCTGGGCACGCGCGGCTGTAACATGGTCAGCTTCGAGCTGGAGGGCGGACGCGGGGCCGCCAATGCCTTTACCCGTGCCGCCGATGGTCTGGCCTTTGCGCCGACGCTTGGCGATGTGGGCACCACGCTGTCGCATCCGGCCAGTTCCTCGCACCGCGCCCTGCCTGCGGCGGAACGTGAGGCGCTTGGCATGAGCGAGGGGTTCTTCCGCGTCTCGGTCGGTCTGGAAGAGCCGGAGGCGCTTTTGGCGGTCTTTGCGCGCGCCGTAGCCGCCACGCGCGGCGCGGGCTGACAGATGCCCGACGCCACGATCCGCAGCATCCTTGACGCTGTGCCCTTGCCCGCAGTCTTTCTGGGCGAGGGCGACCGGATCCTGGGCGTGAACGCACGGGGGGAGGCCCTTTTCGGCGCTGTCGAGGGGCGTCCCTTCATCACCATGATCCGGCAACCAACGGTGCTGGACGCCGTGGGCGGCGCAAGGGCGCAGCGCCTGCCGCAAACGGCGCGCTACTTGGCCAAGGACGGGACGCAGGACGTGATCTATGCGGTGCATTGCGCCCATGTGGATGCAGGCCCCGCGACGGGTGTGCTGATCAGTTTCGAGGATGTCACCAACCAGCAGCAGATCGGCCAGATGCGGCGCGATTTCGTGGCCAATGTCAGCCATGAATTGCGCACGCCCCTGACTGCGCTGATCGGCTTCATCGAGACGTTGCAAGGCCCGGCCAAGGATGATTCCCAGGCCAGGGACCGCTTTCTGGGCATCATGGCGAATGAGGCGCAGCGGATGAACCGCCTGGTGCGCGACCTTCTGTCCCTGAGCCAGGTCGAGGAAATGGAGCGCGTGCGCCCCGATACCCGGCTTGATCTGACAGACCTGCTGGGATCGGTCCTGCGCAATCTGGAGCCTCTTGCAGAAAAGGCGGGAGGCACGTTGCAGTCCCGGTTGGGCGAGGCTCCGCTTTACGTGGCGGGTGATGCCGATCAGTTGCGGCAGGTCTTTGGCAACCTGATCGAGAATGCCATCAAATACGGCGGTCGTCCGCCAGAGGTGCAGGTGCAGGTGACGGCGCTGGACCGCGACCCTTCGCTGCGCGAGCCGGCCCTCAGCATAGCCGTGATCGACAACGGCCCCGGCATCGACCCCGTGCATATCCCGCGCCTGACCGAGCGGTTCTACCGCGTGGACGGCCACCGCTCGCGCGAGATGGGCGGCACCGGTCTGGGGCTGGCCATCGTCAAGCACATCGTCAACCGCCATCGCGGGCGGTTGCGGATCGACAGCGCGCTGGGGCAGGGCAGTCGCTTTACCGTGATTCTTCCCCGCGCGACATGATCAGCGCGGCAGCGTATCCTCGTCTCCGGTCTGGGTGGCCAGCCAGTCGCGGAACAGCGTCAGCGCCGGATCCTGCGATTTGACGCGCGGCCAGACAAGGTAATAGCTGCCTCTCGTGCGGGTCGGCCCCCCGAACGCCATGACCAGACGACCGGCGGCCAGATCCTGCTCGGCCAGATAATCAGGCAAAAGCGCCACACCCAGACCGTGCAGCGCCGCCTGCGTGATGGTCGAGAACTGGTCATAGAGCGTGCCCTGAGGCGGCTCTGTCGTGACGCCATGACTTGCGAACCAATCCGCCCAGGCGCGGGGCCGCGTCTCGATATGCAGCAGGGGCAGGGACATCAGATCGGCGGCCCGGCGCAGCGGACGGCGCATTGCCAGATCGGGCGAGCAGACCGCCACGACGGTTTCCGTGCGCAGCAGCATGTTGTCAGTCCCGGCCCAGTCGGCATCGCCAAAATGGATCGCAGCATCAAAGGGTTGCGAGGCGAAGTTGAATGGCGCCAGACGGGTGGCCATGTTGATCGTCACCTCGGGGTGCAGCCGTGCGAAATCGGCCAGACGCGGCACCAGCCAGCGCATCCCGAAGGTGGGCAGAATCGCCAGATCCAGGGTCCCGCCACGCGGCTGGACCCGCAACCGCAGCGAGGCCTGGGCGATCTGATGCAACGCCTCGCGCACTTCGGCCACATAGGCGCGGGCAGGGGGTGTCAGGTCCATCCGTCGCCCTTCGCGCTGGACCAGCGGCACACCCATCTGGGTCTCAAGCGTCTGGATCTGCCGGCTGACCGCGCTTTGCGTCAGGGATAGCTCATCCGCCACCGCCGTGGCGCTGCCCAATCTGTCCAGCGCCTCGAGCGCGCGGAGCGAGGCGATTGATGGCAGAAAGCGGCGTGGGGCGATCATCTATGCGGAATACTCATGAATGGATGCGAAACTATCGTTTCATCCCCTCATGAGTATGGTGTAACTTGCAGTCAGACAAGTCAGTCCCGCGCGAAAAACTCATGATGCTGCCTTTGACAGCCGCGCATCGACCCCTGAAGGAGGACCCCATGAACGAGATGAGCCGCCAAGCCCCGAAACTGCGCGCCAAGGATGCGCCTGATCTGGGCCAGTTCGACTGGGCCGACCCTTTCCGTCTGGACGAACAGCTGACCGAAGAAGAGCGTATGATGCGCGACAGCGCGCATGCCTATGCTCAGGAAAAACTGCAACCCCGCGTGCTCAAGGCGTTTGCCGACGAACACACCGACCCCGAGATCTTTCGCGAGATGGGCGAGATGGGCCTTCTGGGTGTCACCACGCCTGAGGAATACGGCGGTCTGGGCGCAGGTTACGTGTCCTATGGTCTGGTCGCGCGCGAAGTCGAACGCGTCGATTCGGGCTATCGGTCGATGATGTCGGTGCAATCCAGCCTCGTGATGTATCCGATCTACGCCTATGGATCGGAAGAACAGCGCCAGAAGTATCTGCCGAAACTGGCCAGCGGCGAATGGATCGGCTGCTTCGGCCTGACCGAACCCGATGCCGGCTCGGACCCCGCAGGGATGAAAACCCGCGCGGTCAAGACCGATGGTGGCTATGTGCTGACCGGCTCCAAGATGTGGATCTCCAACGCGCCCATCGCCGATGTGTTCGTGGTCTGGGCCAAATCCGAGGCGCATGGCGGCAAGATCCGTGGCTTCGTGCTGGAAAAGGGCATGAAGGGCCTGAGCGCGCCCAAGATCGGCAACAAGGTGTCCCTGCGCGCCTCGATCACCGGCGAGATCGTGATGGACAATGTGGAGGTCGGCGAGGATGCGCTGCTGCCCCATGTCGAGGGGCTGAAAGGCCCCTTCGGCTGTCTGAACCGCGCCCGCTATGGCATCAGCTGGGGCGTGCTGGGGGCAGCCGAGTTCTGCTGGCACGCGGCGCGTCAGTATGGTCTGGACCGTCATCAGTTCAAGCGCCCTTTGGCGCAGACGCAGCTCTTCCAGAAGAAACTGGCCGATATGCAGACTGAGATCGCCTTGGGTTTGCAGGCCAGCCTGCAGGTCGGCCGCCTGATGGACGCCGCCAAGGCCGCGCCCGAGATGATCTCGATCGTCAAGCGCAACAACTGCGGCAAAGCCCTTGATATTGCACGCATGTCCCGTGACATGCACGGTGGCAACGGCATCAGTCTGGAATTCGGCGTGATCCGTCACATGGTCAATCTTGAGACCGTGAATACCTATGAGGGCGCGCATGATGTGCATGCACTCATCCTCGGGCGTGCACAGACGGGGTTGCAGGCGTTCTTCTGATCGGGTCTGATGGGCTGACAATACCGGGAACGGCGCGCTTTGCCTTGGGGCAGGCGCGCCGTTGCCTGTTGCAGATCGCTAAACCAACGGAGGGATCATGAACGCGGATCGGAACCTGTGGCGAGACAGCGCGAAAGAAGCCTTCGAAGCGGATGTTTTTACAGGGGAAACTGTCGTTGATCTGTGCATTCTCGGTGGAGGATTCACCGGGTGCTCCGCGGCCCTGTCCGCCGCGAAAGCCGGGGCCACGGTTCTGCTGCTTGAGGCTGAAACAGTCGGGCACGGTGGCTCTGGCCGCAACGTCGGGCTGGTCAATGCCGGGCTTTGGTTGCCGCCGCAGTCGGTATGTGATGCCTTGGGGCAGGCGCAGGGCAACCGCCTGAACGCGGCACTGGCCGCGGCTCCGGGACAGGTGTTCGACCTGATCCAGACCCATGACATCGCCTGCGAACCCGTGCGTGCGGGCACTCTTCATTGTGCGCATTCTGCGCATGGTTTCAAAGACTTGCAGAACAGATTTGAACAACAGAAGGCACTGGGTGCGCCAGTCTCGCTGCTGGATGCCGATCAGGCGCGGCAACGGACGGGCAGCGACAAGGTGCATGGGGCGCTGCACGATGCACGCGCTGGCACCATCCAACCCTTGGCCTATGCGCGCGGCTTGGCGCGTGCTGCGGTGCAGCATGGGGCGCGGATCCATGAACATAGCCCGGTCATCGCCGTGGCGCGACATGGCACCGGCTGGATCATCAACACATCGCAAGGATCTGTAAAGGCAAGTAAAATACTGGTAGCGACCAATGCCTACCATCAGCCGATCAAGGGCGCGGATGTGCCTTCCACAACGCCCGTGCATTACTTCCAACTGGCCACAGCGCCGCTGGGCCATAACGTCGCCGCACAGGTTCTTCCAGGGGGTGAGGGCTGCTGGGATACCGGCACAGTGATGACGTCCTTCCGCAAGGATCAGGCTGGCCGTGTGATCCTTGGCGCGATGGGCAACCCGGATGCGCTGGGGCTCCATGAAGGCTGGGCGCGGCGCGCATTGAACCGGCTTTTCCCGCAAGTCGGCGATGCGCCGTTCGAGCATTTCTGGTCAGGGCGCATCTCGATGACGTCGGACCATATACCCAAGGTGATGCGTCTGGGCGATGCGGGTTATGCGGTCTTTGGCTATTCGGGTCGTGGTATCGGTCCGGGCACGGTGATCGGGCCTGCCACGGCACAGGCATTGCTGACAGGGGATGAGGCGCATCTGCCGCTGGACGCTGTGGACGGCTATGCCGAAGCCTTCACGGGGGCCAAAGGACAGTTCTATGAACTGGCTGCGCGCCTGGTCCACGCAGGGGCCGCGCGATTGGGGTGATCCCGGCATGGCATTCAATTTACGCATAATCAGTATTATGTTAAATATTCAGATACCGTGATGAGGACCCCTAAGATCTTGCCTTGCCCTGATATCAAGGGTTTGTGTGGTGTTTCATGCGACCTATGGTTTTGTTGCCCAAAGGGCCCTTTCATCCGCAAGCTGAACTGACCCTCTCGACATTTCGGATGTTCAGGCGCTATCACTGTTCAGGTCAAGAACACCCGAGGATTCATGACGTCTTTGCTTATCCTGAACGGACCGAACCTGAACATGCTGGGGACTCGCCAGCCAGAGGTCTATGGTCGCACCACCTTGGAGGATGTCCGGCTTCTTTGTGAGGCCGAGGCGCAGCGGCATGGCATGACGATCGCCTTTGCGCAGTC
This sequence comes from Seohaeicola sp. 4SK31, assembly GCF_028802875.1. Lineage (NCBI taxonomy): Bacteria > Pseudomonadati > Pseudomonadota > Alphaproteobacteria > Rhodobacterales > Roseobacteraceae > Seohaeicola > Seohaeicola sp. 4SK31. The sequence goes on from NZ_JARAMP010000025.1 coordinate 29,275, forward strand.
CAATCACGAAGGCGCGCTGATCGACGCGATCCACGCAGCGCGTGGCGTGCATGCCGGGATCATTCTCAATGCCGGTGCCTATACGCATACATCCGTGGCCCTGATGGATGCGATCTCGTCGGCTGCCGTTCCGCTGATCGAGGTGCATCTGTCCAATATTCACGCACGCGAGGCGTTCCGGCACAAGTCGTTCATCGCGCCGGTGGCCCTTGGCCAGATCTGCGGTTTCGGCGCGACGAGCTATGCCTTGGCGATCCGTGCCTTTGCCGCGCATCTTGGGCTGCAATCCGGTGAGCCTGACACATGAGCCTGAACCGTTATCTTGAGGCATTGACGAATGCCCAGAGCCTTGAAGAGCTCTGGGACATGCACTGCCGCAAGATGGCGAGCTATGGGTTTGATCGGCTGCTCTATGGGTTCACCCGTTATCGCAGCGGCACCTCGCTTGGGGATCCCGAGGATTTCGTGATCCTGACCAACCATCCGACCAGCTACGCGGAGTCGTTCATCTCGGAAGGATTCTATTTCCACGGGCCCATGGTCCGCTGGGCGCTGGACAATGAGGGGGCCTGCAGCTGGAGCGTGATCGGCGACATGATCGCGACCGGCACGATGAGCGCCAGCGAGATGCGGGTGATCCAGTTCAACAAGGCGCATCAGGTGATTGCCGGCTATACGATCGGGTTCAAGTCGATTTCGCCCCGCGCCAAGGGGGGCATTGCTTTGACGGCACGGGCCGAGATGCCGCAGGATCAGGTCGATGCGGTCTGGGAGCGGCATGGGCGGGACATCCTTGTGATGAACAACGTGGCGCATCTGAAGATCCTGACCCTGCCCTATACCTCGCCGGGGCGTGGTCTGACGCGGCGGCAGCGCGAGGCGCTGGGTTGGGTCGGCGATGGCAAGACCACGCAGGATATCGCGGTGTTGATGGGGCTGACACCGGCGACGGTCGAGAAGCACCTGCGGCTGGCGCGGGAGGCCCTGAACGTCGAGACGACGGCGCAGGCCGTGCTGAAGGCGGCGCTCCAGAATCAGATGTTCGTGCTGGACGCCTGACCCCCCTGCCCCTTCTCAGCCCCCTCGATTGATCCGGAAAAGCAAGGTCTGACGCTGCGTCCCATCGTGGGACATGATCCTAAGGTATGGAATACCAGACCTTTTTTCAGCGGCGTTCACCATTTTTCAACGAAGTTGAATGCAAAGGTAGGGAAAACCAGACTACCTTAACGCAAGGTAAATTTGCATCCTGATCTTGTTCCGTGAGTGGTGGCTTTGGCCAGGGAACATCAGGACGGATCTTTGCGATACCAAAGCTCTGCGTTCTGCCGGGAAACCGGACCGTCGGCCTGCTTGCGTATTGATCCGTTTGCAGGTCGGCACCTGAACCGCCCGTGAATGTCATCCCCATTTGCACAGGGGCGGAAAAAAGACGGTGCCAACCTTGGGGGTGGCACCGTCGCTTTCTGTCAGACACAGGCCCGCAGGCCCATGGGGATCACGTCAGGATCAGGCGCGGCCGACCTTGGCGACTTCGGCGGCGAAGTCTTCCTTCTCGACCACGATGCCTTCGCCGACTTCCAGACGCAGGAAGCCGGTGATCTCGACGCCGGCTTCTTTCGCGGCAGCCTCAACCGTCAGGTCGGGGTTCACAACGAAAGCCTGACCCAGCAGGGTGACTTCGGCCATGAATTTCTGCATCCGGCCCACGATCATCTTTTCGATCACGGCTTCGGGCTTGCCCGATTCACGCGCGATCTCCATCTGAACGTGCTTTTCCTTCTCGACCACGGCGGGGTCCAGATCGGCCTGGCTCAGAGACGCGGGGTTGGCCGCGGCGATATGCATGGCGACCTGACGGGCGAAGCCTTCGTTGCCGCCCTTCATCGCAACCAGCACACCGATCTTGCCCATGCCGTCGGCGGCTGCGTTGTGGACATAGGACACAACGGTTTCGCCTTCGATCACGGCCATGCGGCGCACGGACATGTTCTCGCCGATGGTGGCGATCTTCTCGGTCAGAACCTCTTCGACGGTCTTGCCGTTCACATGCGCGGCCTTCAGCTCTTCCACCGAGTTCACGCCCATCGCCGCCTTGGCGAAGCTGGCGACCATCGCCTGGAAATCGGCGTTCTTGCCGACGAAGTCGGTTTCCGAGTTCACTTCGATGGCCACGCCGCGGCCACCTTCGACCAGAACGGCCACAAGGCCCTCGGCCGCGGTGCGGTCGGATTTCTTGGCGGCTTTCGCCAGACCCTTGGTGCGCAGCCAGTCAATGGCGGCTTCCATGTCACCATTGGTTTCGGTCAGCGCTTTTTTCGCGTCCATCATGCCTGCGCCCGTACGGTCGCGCAGATCTTTTACCAGTGCAGCTGTGATCGCCATCGCTCGGCTCTCCTCGGATGAATGAAATGGATCTGCGGGCGGTTATGACCGCCCGCATGTGTCAGGGATGTGACGGGATCAGGCCTGGCCGGTTGCTTCGGCCAGCAGTTCCTCGACCGGGGCGTCTTCCAGTGCGCCCAGATCGACGCCAGCGGCACCCATCTGTGCGGTCATGCCGTCCAGAGCGGCGCGGCTGACCAGATCGCAATAGAGCGCGATGGCACGGGCCGCGTCATCGTTGCCGGGGATGATATAGTCGATACCATCGGGCGAGCAGTTGGTATCGACCACGGCCACGACGGGGATGCCCAGCTTGTTGGCTTCGGCAATCGCCAGCTGCTCTTTCTTGACGTCGATGACGAAAAGCAGGTCCGGCACGCCGCCCATTTCGCGGATCCCGCCAAGGCTGGCCTGCAGTTTGGCCTGCTCGCGTTCCATGTTCAGACGCTCTTTCTTGGTCAGACCTTCGGCGCCGCCTGCCATCTGCTCGTCGATCGACTTCAGACGGTTGATCGACTGCGACACGGTCTGCCAGTTGGTCAGCGTGCCACCGAGCCAGCGGTGGTTCATGTAGAACTGGGCGCATTTTTCGGCGGCTTCGGCGACGGGCGCGGCAGCCTGACGCTTGGTGCCCACGAAGAGGATGCGGCCGTTCTTGGCGACGGTGTCACGGATGACCTTGAGCGCCTGGTCCAGCATCGGGACGGTCTGGGTCAGGTCCATGATGTGGATGCCGTTGCGCGCGCCGTAGATGAAGGGACCCATGCGGGGGTTCCAGCGCTGCGTCTGGTGGCCGAAGTGAACGCCTGCTTCGAGCAATTGGCGCAGAGTGAACTCGGGAAGAGCCATAAATCGTTTCCTTTTCCGGTTTTCGCCTCGGCGGGGGTGTAAGAGCGGATGCTCCAACCGGCGGACATATGGGGATGTCTCCCCCATAGGCCCACCCCGCCTGCGGGATTTCAGTGGCGCGCGTATAGACGGGATGTGGCCGGGGTGCAAGGGGGGCAATCCCTGCGCGTGTTGCAGGCGGTGCATGGATATTTGGGGCAAGAAGAAGCAGGCGGGTTTGCCGACTTGTGCAGGCGGGGTGTTTCGGGGCAGGAAGAAGCATGAGCGGAACGCATGACATCTTGTGTATCGGGTCGGTCCTGTGGGACGTGATCGGGCGCGCGCCGAGCCATATGCGGCAGGGTGCGGATGTGCCGGGGCGGATCACCCGCCTGCCCGGCGGCGTGGCGATGAACATCGCCATGGCGCTGGCGCGGTTCGGGTTGCGCCCGTCGCTGCTGAGTGCGGTGGGGCGCGATGCAGAGGGCGATGAGCTGATCGCGGCCTGTGCCGCTTTGGGCGTGGGGACGGAACATGTCTATCGGTCCGACGATCTGCCGACCGACCGGTATATGGCGATCGAGGGGGCCAACGGGTTGATCGCGGCGATTGCCGATGCCCATTCGCTGGAGGCGGCGGGGGCCAAGATCCTGCGGCCCCTGATGGGCGGGGCCTTGGGCGATGCGGCGCGGCCCTATGCGGGGTTGATGGCATTGGATGGCAATCTGACGCGCGCCTTGCTGGACGAGATCGCGACGCATCCGGCCTTTGCGGCGGCGGATCTGCGGGTGGCGCCGGCCAGTCCCGGCAAGGCGGACCGGCTGGGGCCGTTCCTGAGCCATGGGCGGGCGGTGCTTTACGTGAACATTGAGGAGGCATCGATCCTGTGTCAGCAGCCCTTTGCCGAGGCCACGCAGGCGGCGGCGGGGCTTGTGGCGCGGGGGGCGGCGCGGGCGCTGGTCACGGATGGGGGGCAGCCGGCGGCGGATGCGACGGCGGAGGCTGTGGTCACCCTGCCCTGCCGCCAGGTGCTGGTGACGCGCGTGACCGGCGCGGGCGATACGTTCATGGCGGCGCATATCGCCGCCGAAGTGGCGGGTCTTGCGCGCGAGGCCGCCTTGGCGCGCGCGCTGGAGGCTGCGGCCACTTATGTTTCAGGAGAGATACCGTCATGATGCTGTATACCCATTCGCCCGAGGTGGCGGCGGCTTTGGATGCGGGGCGGCCCGTGGTGGCGCTGGAGAGCACGATCATCACCCATGGCATGCCCTGGCCGCGCAACCTTGAGGTGGCGCGGATGGTGGAGCAGGTGGTGCGGGATGCGGGGGCGGTGCCTGCGACGATCGCGGTACTGGCGGGGCAACTGCATATCGGGCTGACGGCGGCGGAGCTGGAGGCGCTGGCGCAGGCGAAGGGGGTGGCCAAGCTGAGCCGGGCGGATCTGGCGGTCTGCATGGCGCAGGGCGGCACGGGGGCCACGACGGTGGCGGCGACGATGATCGCGGCGGAGCTGGCGGGAATCGAGGTCTTTGCCACGGGGGGCATCGGCGGGGTGCACAAGGGGGCGGAGGAGACGTTCGACATCTCGGCCGACCTTCAGGAACTGGCGGCGACGCGGGTGACGGTGATCGCGGCGGGGGCGAAGGCCATTCTGGACCTGCCCAAGACGCTGGAGGTGCTGGAGACGCTGGGCGTGCCGGTCATCGCCTATGGGCAGGATGATTTTCCGGCCTTCTGGTCGGCGCGGTCCGGGATCAAGGCGCCGCTGCGGCTGGACAGTGCGGAGGCGATTGCGCGGGCGCATCGGATGCGGGCGCGGCTGGATCTGCCGGGCGGGCAGTTGATCGCCAATCCGATCCCGCGGGCGGCCGAGATTGCCCGCGCGGAACTGGCCCCGGTGATCGCGCAGGCCACGGCCGATGCCGAGGCGCTGGGGATCGTGGGCAAGGCGGTGACGCCCTTCCTGTTGCAGCGGATCTTCGATCTGACGGGCGGTGCCTCGCTTGAGGCGAATATCGCGCTGGTGCTGAACAATGCGCGGCTTGGGGCGGCGGTGGCCTCTGCGCTGGTGGTGGAAAAACTGGGAGGCGGGTCGGTGACACCCGGACGGTGAGGACGCTGCCCATTGTGGCGCGCTTTCCGACCGCTTAGATAGTTGGGGGCAAACCGCCCCCGGACATGAGAGATGACCAAGCCATTCGATCCTGAACAGACTCCGGCGCCGCGGCGCACTGGCCCGTTGTCGGGCCTGCGGTCCAGTTTTCTGACCGGGATCATCGTGATTGCGCCCATTGCGCTGACGATCTGGTTCATCTGGTCGCTGATGGGCTTTGTGGACAGCGTGGTGCTGCCGCTGGTGCCGGACCGGTTCAATCCCGGCAATTACTTTGACATCAACCTGCGCGGTCTGGGTGTGGTGATCTTCCTGATCTTCACCGTGATCGTGGGCTGGATCGCCAAGGGCCTGATCGGGCGGTCGTTGATCCGCTTTGGCGAGTCACTGGTGCACCGGATGCCGGTCGTGCGGTCGATCTATTCCGGGGTGAAGCAGATCGCCGAGACAGTGTTCGCCGAATCCGACCGCAATTTCGAGAAAGCCTGCCTGATCGAATATCCCCGCAAGGGGATCTGGGCGATCGGCTTCATCTCGACCGAGGCCAAGGGCGAACTGGCGCAGCGCATCCTGTCGGACCGTGGGCCGCTGATGAGTGTCTTTCTGCCCACAACCCCCAACCCGACCTCGGGTTTTTTGCTCTATGTGCCGCGCGAGGATCTGATCGTCCTTGAGATGAGCGTCGAGGATGCGGCCAAGTTGATCATCTCGGCGGGGTTGGTCTATCCCAATCCCAAGGACCCCAGCCGTCCGGCCGAGGCGGCCTGACCGGAAACGCGCCGGGGCCAGACGCCCTCAGGCCAGCATCTGGGCCAGATCGACGGTCCCGCGCTGGTTCAGGTCATCCTTGTGTGCGGCCAGAAACCCATCGGCTGCCGCGCGCCCTGCCGCCTTGAGCCGCGACAGCAGCACCGGGTTGGGCAGGATCTTGGTCGCGACGGACAGATCATTCATCAGCGCATCATCCGAGATCATGTGCACCAGCACATCCTTCATCGTGCCGGAGGTCAGCGCGCCGGTGGCCAGCAGACGCTTGACGAAGGCGATGGCGCGCAATTCGCGCAGCAGCGAGGCGTTGAAGCTGATCTCGTTGATCCGGTTCTGGATCTGGTTGGGGCTGCGCGGCAGGTCATCGCGGATGATCGGGTTGATGTTCACGATCATCACGTCCGCAGGCAGGTCAGGCTCGAAAAACGGAAAGAGCGCAGGGTTGCCGCTATAGCCGCCGTCCCAATAGGCCTCCAGCCGCCCGGTGGCGGGATCTTCGATCTCGACCGCCTGAAACAGCGTGGGCAGACAGGCGGAGGCGAGCAGCGCGCCGGTGCTGATGTCATGGCCGGTGAACACGCGGATCTTGCCGGTGCGCACATTGGTGGCCCCCACGAAGAGGCGCGGGCCGTCACTGGCGCAGACCGTATCATAGTCGAATGCCTCGGCGATCTGGGTGAGTGGATTGGTGTAGAACGGCCCCAGCGCATAGGGCGAGGTCATGCGCGTGATCGCATCGGCCATGCCATAGACGACCGAATTCTCCAGCGCGGAACTGACGGCGGCTGTGGTGGGCGAAAACTCGGTCAGCCAGCGGGTGACGGGGGTTTCCTGCAGCGCGCCCATTTTGGACCAGAGCCAGTCGAGATTGGCCCGCGCGCCCTCGCGCCCGCCTTTGAGCCAGCCCGATTTATAGGCCGCACCATTGAGTGCGCCCGCCGAGGTGCCGGAAATGGCGGCGATCTCGATATCGTCCTCGTCCAGCAGGCGGTCGAGGACGCCCCATGTGAAGGCGCCATGCGCGCCGCCACCCTGCAACGCGATATTGATCTGTTTCACAGTCATAGCTGGTGCCTTTCATGGCATCCGGGGGAGACGTGAGGGGGCGCTGCCCCCTGCGTCGAACGGTGTTCGAAGCTGACCCCCGGGATATTTCAGGCAAGGAGAAACGGTTTCAGAGCGCGGTCCAGCCGCCATCCACGCTGATCGTGGTGCCGGTGATCTGGGCCGCCGCATCCGAACAGAGGAAGACGGCGGTGCCGCCCAACTGTTCGACGGTGGCAAATTCACGCGAGGGTTGGCGTTCGAGCATGACCTTCTTGATCACCTCGTCGCGGCCCATGTCGTATTTCTTCATCGTGTCGGGGATCTGCGCCTCGACCAGCGGGGTCAGGACGTAGCCGGGGCAGATCGCGTTGCAGGTGATCCCCTGCCCCGCGGTTTCCAGCGCCGTGGTCTTGGACAGGCCGACGATGCCATGCTTGGCCGCGACATAGGCGGATTTGTAGGGGCTGGCGGTCAGGCCATGGGCAGAGGCGATGTTGACGATGCGGCCCCAGCCTGCCTTGCGCATCATGGGCAGGGCTATGGCGGTGGTATGGAAGGCCGAGGTCAGGTTGATCGCGATGATCGCGTCCCATTTCTCGGTCGGGAATTCGTCGATCGGGCAGACATGCTGGATGCCCGCGTTATTGACGAGGATGTCGCAGGTCCCGGCCTGTGTGATCAGGGCACGGCAGTCGTCAGCCTTGGACATGTCGGCCTTGATGTAGCGGGCGGTGACGCCGAACTCGGCAGCGATGTCGCGGGCCAGGGCGTGATCCTCGTCCCGGTCGGTGAGGGAGTTGAGCACCACATCGGCACCCGCGCGGGCCAGCTCGCGCGCGATGCCCAGACCGATGCCGGAATTCGATCCGGTGATGATGGCGGTTTTTCCGTTCAGCGACATGCGTGTCTCCCTGTGCAGTGACGTGGTCTCGCCGGTGGCGATGATGCAGTTGCAGCATAGCATGGTCGGGATGGGAAAGACGAGGCGCTGGCGGGTGTCATTTGGCGGGCCAAAAAAAAACGCCGGCGCGAAGCCGGCGTTAAGTTATTGAGGCAGGTTTCATACAGGCAAGAAACCTATCGAGCAGTGCCTTCGTTATAAGCAATCCTGTTTCAGCTTCCAAGCTAAAAGTTTGAAAAGACGGGAAACGAGCGTTACCCTGCATGGCAACAATAGATGGCCAGAGCAGGATAGGCGTCAGCATGGACCGCGATTTTTTCCGTCGTTTTCGTCGGGGGGCTGCCGTTTGCAGCCTTGTTTTTCTTGGCCTGACACAGCCTCTTCTGGCGGATGGGACGCCACGCCATGGCATAGCTATGTATGGGGAGCCTGCCCTTCCACCTGATTTTGTGTCCCTGCCCTATGCGAAGCCGGATGCGCCCTTTGGCGGGCGTCTGGTCGAGGGGGCGACGGGCGGGTTTGATTCGCTCAACCCGTTCATCCTGAAGGGCACCGCGCCGTGGCAGTTGCGGTTTCTGGCTTATGAGTCGCTGATGGCGCGGAATTGGAACGAGCCCTTCTCGCTTTACGGGCTGCTGGCCGAATCGGTGACGGTGGCCGAGGACCGGTCCTGGGTGGAATTCACCCTGCGCGAGGGGGCGCGATTCTCGGATGGGAGTCCGGTCACTGTCGCAGATGTGATCTGGTCCTATGAGGTGTTGGGGACGCAGGGGCATCCCCGCTATCTGGGATTCGCGGCGCAGACCGAGAGCATCACGCAGACGGGGCCGCGCAGTCTGCGGATCACGTTCAACACCGCAGACCGGGAGCTGGCGCTGATCGCGGGGCTGCGGCCCATCCTGAAGAAGGCGCAATGGGAGGGGCGGGATTTCACGGCCTCGACCATCAATGACGTGCCGGTCGGGTCGGCCCCCTATGTGGTGGCGGGCTTCGAGCAGGGCCGGTTCGTGACGCTGCGGCGGAACCCGGACTATTGGGGCAAGGATCTGCCGATCCGGCGGGGGACCAACAATCTGAACGAGATCCGGATCGAGTATTACGGCGACGATTCGGTCATGTTCGAGGCGTTCAAGGCGGGCGCGGTCACGGTCTGGCGCGAGACGAATGCCGAGGATTGGGAGACGCGGTTCGATTTCGACGCGGTGCGGCGCGGGGATGTGATCCTGTCCGAGATCACGCATGAGCGGCCCACGGGGATGACGGGGTTTGTCATGAACACCGCGCGACCGCATCTGTCGGACTGGCGGGTGCGCGAGGCGCTGATCCTTGCGTTCAACTTTCCCTATATCAACGGGACCGTGACGGGCGGTAAGCAGCCGCGCATCACGTCCTATTTCTCGAACTCGGAACTGGGGTTGGAACCGGGGCCTGCGACAGGCCGGGTGCGCGAATTGCTGGAGCCTTTCGCGGCCGATCTGCCCCCCGGTGCGCTGGAGGGATATGCCCTGCCGGAAGGAGACGCGTCCGAGCGCAACCGCACGGATCTGCGGCGCGCGGCGGCGCTGTTGGAGGAGGCGGGCTGGCGGATTGATGGCGGGCGGCTGGTGGATGACAGGGGCGCACCCTTCACGCTGGATATCCTGCTGCGCCAAGGGGATCGCGGCAATCTGGCGGTGATCGAGATCTATCGCACGGCGCTGGAGCGTCTGGGGATCACGGCGGGGATCCGGCCGGTGGACAATGCCCAATATGCGCAGGCCGAGGCGGCGCAGGATTTCGACATGATGCCGTTCCGGCGTGATCTGTCCCTGAGCCCCGGCAATGAGCAGCGGCTGTACTGGGGCGCGGCAGGCTCAGGCACGCCGGGCACGCGCAATGTGATGGGGATGCAGGTGCCAGCCGCCGATGCGATGATCGACCATATGCTGAGCACCGAAAGCCGCGAGGAGTTCATCGCCGCCACGCGGGCGCTGGACCGGGTGCTGATGGCGGGGCGGTATGTCATTCCGATCTGGACAACCAATGTTGATCGTATCGCCCATGCGAAACAGTTGAAATTTCCCGCAGATACGCCGATTTATGGCGACCGGATCGGGTGGATGCCCGATGTCTGGTGGTTTGAGGAGTGAGCAGAATGAAGAAACTGGCGATCATCGCTCTGGGGCTGGGCTGTCTGGCCCTGCTGGCGGGCTGTGCCACGGTGGAAGGTGTCGGGCAGGACATCTCGGGCGGGGCGCGCACGGTCCGGGGGTGGTTCTGAGCCGCGCGACCGCGTCAGACCAGTGACGTGACCCAGAGGATCGTCGCATCCTCGGGGCTGACCGAGACGACATTGTGCCCCATGGCGGCGTCGTAATAGGCGCTGTCGCCCCGGCGCATTTCGACGGGTTCATAGAATTCCGTAAAGAGCCGGATCACGCCGGTGAGGACATAGAGAAACTCCTCGCCGTCGTGGCGGACCCAACCGTCGAACTCCTCCATCCGGCGGGCGCGGACGCGGGCGCGGTAGGGCAGCATCTGCTTGCGTGTCAGACCTTCGGCAAGCAATTCATGTTCATAGGTGGTGGTGGCATGGCGCGCGCCTTCACCCGAGCGCGTGACGATCCGCCGTCCGGTGATCTGTCCCGCCGCGGGTGGCGTGAACAGTTGCGGCACGGAGATATCCAGACCCGTGGCCAGTTTCTTGAGCGCATCATAGGTGGGCGACATCTGCCCGTTTTCGATCTTGGACAGGGTCGAGCGCGCGAGACCCGCCTGCCGCGCCGCCTGTTCGAGTGTCAGGCCCAGATCCTTGCGCAGGCCGCGCACGCGCTGCCCAAGGTCCAGCGGTTCGGCCACGGCCGAGCCGCCATCGGCGCGGGCAATGCGGATCAGGGATCTGGGATCACGGTCGCTCATGACCTGTGGATATAGAGCCAGCCACTGACGCATGCAACGCAGGGATATGGCCCGCGACAGGGTGACTTGCAACTGGCGCGGCACGGGCCTAGCAAGGGCGCCATGCAAGCAATATTCGACATGGGCCCCCCTGCCCCCTGCCCCCGCCCGTTCAACATGGCCGCCCATGTGTTGGCCCATGCGGCTGACCTGCCGGACAAGGTCGCGCTGTCCGTCATCTCGCAGGATGGGGCGGATAGCTGGACCTATGCCCGTCTGGCTGCCGCCGTGCGTGGCACGGGGACGGGCCTTCTGGCAGCAGGGTTCCAGCCCGGTGACATCCTGTTGATGCGGCTGGGCAATACGGTGGATTTCCCCCTGGCCTATCTGGGCGCGATTGCGGTGGGGCTGGTGCCTGTGCCGACTTCGTCGCAACTGACGGCGGTCGAAGTGACCAAGATGGTGGCGCAGTTGTCGCCGCGCGGGATTCTGCGTGATCCGCGTGTGGCCTGCCCCGAGGAGACGGGGCTTCCGGTGATCGACACGGCGGCGCTCGCCATGATGCGCGACCTGCCGCCCTGTGACTATGCCATGGGAGACCCGGACCGGCTGGGCTATATCATCTATACTTCGGGCACATCGGGCATCCCGCGCGCGGTGATGCATGCGCATCGCGCGATCTGGGCGCGGCGGATGATGCATCAGGGCTGGTATGGCTTGGGCCCGCAGGACCGCTTGCTGCATGCGGGGGCGTTCAACTGGACCTATACGCTGGGGACCGGGTTGATGGACCCCTGGTCGGTGGGTGCGACCGCGCTGATTCCAGCGGAAGGGGTTGCGATCGAGGCCTTGCCCGCGCTTCTGGCGGACCACCAGGCCACTATCTTTGCCGCGGCGCCGGGAGTCTATCGCAAGATCCTAAGCCATCCCATGACGATCGACCTGCCTGCGCTGCGTCACGGGCTGGCGGCTGGTGAGAAGCTGTCGGACCGCGTGCGCCAGCACTGGAATGAGGCCACCGGCACGCCGATCTATGAGGCTTATGGCATGTCGGAATGTTCCACCTTCATCTCGGGCAGTCCGGCGCATCCGGCGGCCCCCGGCACGCTGGGCCGACCGCAGGATGGGCGTCGGGTGGCGATCCTTGGGCCGGATGGCCCCGTGGGGCTGGGCGAGGAAGGCACGATTGCCGTGGCGCGGCGCGATCCCGGCCTGATGCTGGGCTATTTCGGGGCCGAGGCCGAGACGGCGGCCCGGATGCAGGGCGACTGGTTCCTGACCGGCGATCAGGGGATGATGGATGCCGACGGGCAGATCACCTATCTGGGCCGGGCTGATGACATGATGAACGCGGGCGGCTATCGTGTGTCCCCGATGGAGGTCGAGGCGGCGCTGCTGACCCATCCGGCGATCCGCGAGGTGGGCGTCACCGATATCGAGGTCAAGGAGGATGCGCGCATCATCGCGGCCTTCTATGTGGGGGATGCGGTGGATGAGGCTGATCTGAAAGCCTTTGCCGCGGCGTGTCTGGCGCGCTACAAACAACCGCGGGTATATGTCCGCCTTGATGCGCTGCCCTCCGGGGCCAATGGCAAGATCCTGCGCCGCGCCCTGAAACCGATTTACGAGGCCCGCCATGGTCAAGCTTGATATCCTGTCCGATCCGATCTGCCCCTGGTGCCTGATCGGCAAGGCGCAACTGGAGCGCGCGCTGGAGGCGCGGCCCGACCATCCTTTCGTGATCGAATGGCATCCGTTCCAGTTGAATCCCGACATGCCGCCCGAGGGGGCGGACCGGCGGGCCTATCTGGAGGAGAAGTTCGGCGGCAAGGAGCGGGCTGTACAGATCTATGCGCGGATCGCGGAACATGCCGAGGCCGCCGGGATCGAGATCAATTTCGAGGGGATCAAGCGCACGCCCAATACGCTGGATGCGCATCGCCTGATCCATTGGGCGGGGATCGAGGGGGCGCAGAGCCGCGTCGTCTCGGCGCTGATGCGGGGCTATTTCCAGGAGGGCCGCGATATCGGCGACCGCGACACGCTGGCCGACATCGCCGACAGTGCCGGTCTGGATGCGGCGGTGATCCGCAAGCTTCTGGACAGTGATGCGGATATGCAGGAGATCCGCGACCGCGATACGGTGGCACGCGAGATGGGGATCTCGGCCGTGCCCACCTTCATCGTGGCCGGCAAACATGCCGTGCCCGGCGCGCAACCGACCGAGGTCTGGTTGCGGGTGATCGACGAGATCATGGCGCAGGACGCGGACGAGAGCGAAGGCTGATCCCTGATGTCCCTTGCCGGTGCCAGTGACCTGCTCGGAAAGGGTCTGCGCAAGATGCCATCGCGGGGCGAGTTCATCGCGCTGATCGCGATGCTGTTCGCCATCATCGCCTTTTCCATCGACGCGATGTTGCCCGCCCTGCCCCGGATCGGCGCGGAGCTGAGCCCCGCCGATCCCAATCGCGCGCAGTTAATCGTGATCGCCTTCGTGCTGGGCATGGGGGCGGCCACATTGGTGACCGGTCCGATGTCGGATTCCTGGGGCCGCAAGCCCGTGATCCTTGGGGGAGCGCTGCTTTACATGATGGGGGCAGCGCTGGCCTGGGCGGCCCCGACGCTGGAATTGCTGCTGCTGGCCCGGTTCGTGCAGGGTGTCGGGGCGGCCGGGCCGCGTGTGGTGGGCATGGCGATCGTGCGCGACATCTATGGCGGGCGCGAGATGGCGCGCATCCTGTCCTTCATCATGCTGGTCTTCATGCTGGTGCCTGCCGTGGCGCCGCTGGTGGGTAGCTGGATCATCGCCGCTGCCGGCTGGCGCGCCATGTTCGGGGCCTTCGTGATCTTTGCCGCCGTGGCGAGCCTGTGGCTGATGCTGCGCCTGCCCGAGTCCCTGCCCCGCGCCGCGCGCCGCCCGATGCGGGCCAGCGTCCTGCGTCAGGCCGTGGGCGAGGTGCTGACCCATCCGGTCGTGCGCCTGTCGATCATGGCGCAGAGCATGGGCTATGTGATGCTGTTCACCACGATCAGCCTGATCCAGCCGGTCTTTGATCAGGTGTTTCAACGCGACCCGGAATTCCCGCTATGGTTCGCGGGCATGGCTGTCGTCACGGGCAGCGCCTCGGTTCTGAATGCGGCGCTGGTGATGCGGCTGGGAATGCAGCGGCTGGCCATGGCGGCCTTTGGCGGACAGATGATCCTGTCGACCCTTATGACCCTGTGCTGGCTGGCGGGGTTGCGCGGGGATGCGATGTTCGCGGTCTATGTGGTCTGGCAATGCACGGTGCTGTTCCAGTCGGGGCTGACCGTGGGCAACCTCAATGCCATCGCGATGGAGCCGATGGCCCATGTGGCGGGCACGGCGGCCAGTGTGATCGGGGCGATTTCCACCGTCTCGGGCGCCTTGATCGCCGCCCCCATCGCGCTGGTATTCAATGGCACGCCCTTGCCCATGACTCTGGGCGTGGGCGGTGCCTCGGCGGTGGCCTTTGCGCTGCTCTGGCGTCTGGGGCGGCTGGAGCGGCGCTTGCGGCGCGCGGGACGCGACGATCCGTTCAAATAATTTCTGTATACAGTCGCATACCGTCTTTGCAGATAGCGCGCTTTGCGCTATGACCCGGCCCGAGAGCCGATTCACCAAAAAAGGGGATATCCCACATGACCAAGATCAAGGTAGCCAACCCGGTCGTCGAACTTGACGGCGATGAGATGACCCGCATCATCTGGGATTTCATCAAGCAGAAGCTGATCCTGCCCTATCTGGATATCGACCTGAAATATTACGATCTGGGGATCGAGGAGCGCGACCGCACCGATGACCAGATCACCATTGATGCGGCCCATGCCATCAAGAAATACGGCGTCGGCGTCAAATGCGCGACCATCACCCCCGACGAGCAGCGGGTCGAGGAATTCGGCCTCAAGCAGATGTGGAAATCGCCCAATGGCACGATCCGCAACATCCTTGGCGGCGTGATCTTCCGCGAGCCGATCATCTGCCGCAACGTGCCCCGCCTTGTGCCGGGCTGGACCCAGCCCATCGTGGTGGGCCGTCATGCCTTTGGCGACCAGTACCGCGCGACCGATTTCCGTTTCCCCGGGCCCGGCAAGCTGACGATCAAGTTCGTGGGCGAAGACGGCACCGTGATTGAACGCGACGTGTTCGACGCCCCCGGCGCAGGCGTGACCATGGCGATGTATAACCTGGACGAGTCGATCATCGATTTCGCCCGTGCGTCCATGAACTATGGTCTGGTCAAGGGCTGGCCCGTATATCTGTCCACCAAGAACACGATCCTGAAAGCCTATGACGGGCGCTTCAAGGACCTGTTCCAGAAGGTCTATGACGAGGAATTCGCCGACAAGTTCAAGGCCGCTGGCATCACCTATGAGCACCGCCTGATCGACGACATGGTGGCATCCGCGATGAAATGGTCGGGCGGCTATGTCTGGGCCTGCAAGAACTATGACGGCGACGTGCAGTCGGATACCGTGGCGCAGGGCTTCGGCTCGCTTGGCCTGATGACATCGGTGCTGATGACGCCCGATGGACAGACGGTCGAGGCGGAAGCGGCCCACGGCACCGTGACGCGGCATTACCGCGAGCATCAGAAGGGCAAGGAAACCTCGACCAACTCCATCGCGTCGATCTTTGCCTGGACCGGTGGCCTGAAGCACCGCGCGAAACTGGACGGCAACACCGAACTCGCCCGCTTCGCCGAGACGCTGGAGCGTGTGACCGTGCAGACGGTCGAGGATGGTTTCATGACCAAAGACCTCGCCCTGCTGGTCGGCCCCGATCAGAAATGGCTGAGCACCATCGGCTATCTGGAAAAGGTCGACGAATATCTGAACAAGGCGCTGGCCGGGTGATTAACGCCTAAGGTTGGAGTGGAGGGGGTCGCCGGGAGGCGGCCCCTTTTGCGTTTAGGGGGAAATTTTACTGTGTTGCATGCTAAGTTTGAGTATTCTTTACAACTTCTTCGATCTTTGCTTGCTCAGCGCTAGAATTAATTGAGATGTTTGCATTTGCCAAAGCCAGTCTTGCCTCAATCTGTGACAGTTGAGAATCTATTAATATATTCTTTACTGCCAACCGATCTGAATTATCGTAATGATCGCCGTTAACTAGCGACCTCAACGATTTGAATGTTTCATCATAGAAGTATTGCGCCCAGTAAAAACCAAACTCATCACCAAATTCGTCAAAGCCTTCTTTACTATTCGGAACAATTGGCACAACAACATTCTTTAGAACGTCTTTTTTCAAAGCCTGTGATGTATCTTGACCAAGTCCTGCGAGGTAAAGTGCAGTTACGGCTTGCAAGTTAATGGTCTGGTAGGCTTTGAAGCAAAGTTGCGCACGATCAGGAAGATAGAGGCTTCCAGGCACAGGGTCTAGTGTTGCAAACGAACTCATAAAGTCTTTTAGCTTCAGGGTTTCTGTAAGCATTGCACAAGACTGTTGAGCTTTTATATTTTTGCTTGCGCTTTCTAAATATTCGCTCTTTAGGATTTTGACCATTTCCACGGCCATAGTTGCACGAGAAAGGAACTGGCAATTTCTAGCGACCGACTCCGCGGCTTCAATACGTTTTCGCAAGACAACAGACTCTCGATCTTGCTTCTGTGCTATCAAAAAGCTAGCTATTCTATTCAATTCTTGCTCTTGGGAAGATAGATCAGATCGCAGCTTTGTATCCTTCTCTTGCAACTCTGATTTTAAGTTTTCAAGTTTCTTAGAGAAGCGAAACTCAAAAGAAGAGTTAACGAACCGGCTTAGATTGTCACGAAAAAATAGTCCAATCGCCACAATAAGAGCACTTCCAGTTGCCGAACCAAGAATATAAGTTAGGATTTCCATTTCTTCATTCCAAAAAATCATGAATCTTAAAAGTGTATATCTTGTTTGAAGAGGTTTGTCTTGGAGTTACCTTCCACTTAACCCGACTCACAAAGGACCGCCGCCATGCCCTACCTCCTCCTCCTTCTGGCTGTGGTGGCTGAGACGATTGGCACCTCGGCCTTGCAGGCGAGCCAGCAGTTCACGCGGCCCTGGCCTTCGGTGCTGGTGGTGGTGGCGTATGGGATCAGTTTTTACCTGCTGGCGCAGACCCTGGCGTTCATGCCGGTGGGTGTGGTCTATGCGCTGTGGTCGGGGTTGGGGATCGTGTTGATTGCGGTGATCGGGTTTGTTGTGTTCGGGCAACGGCTTGATCTGCCTGCGGTGATCGGGATGGCGATGATTCTGGGCGGGATCGTGGTGATCCATCTGTTCTCGAAAGCCTCGCCGCATTGAATGTGCGGCGAGGTTTTTTGAGTATTTATGGCAAGATGAAACGGTGGTTCAGCCCGCGGCGCGCAGGCGTTTGATGAGGGCGGAGGTGTCCCAGCGGCCGCCGCCCATTTTCTGCACGTCCTTGTAGAACTGATCGACCAGCGCGGTGACGGGCAGGCTGGCCCCCGT
>NZ_JARAMP010000026.1:0-46636 GCF_028802875.1 Seohaeicola sp. 4SK31
CGGGCCAATGCGCCATGGCACATGCCAACTATTTGGGGAGCGCACGCGCCATGGCGCTTAGTGCCCCGCCACTGGCCTACTTTTGCGCCGCCACGTGGCCGGTTTTGTCTCCGCCGTTGACAGCCAGAGTCCATAGGAAGCACCTGCATCGGTCATTACTGGTCGTCTCCCTTACCGTGCCCGCCGTGGCCTCCATGACCGCCGTGCATGAAGAAGTGCATTCCAACGCAAAGCAGCAATGGCAGCCAGATCAGCAATCCGCTGCTCAGGATGTGCACCCGGTGCTCGTAACCCAGGAGAAGGCCGCCAACTGCCAGCGCAACGATCAGATAGATGCCGGCGCGTGATCGCCAGAATGAGGGCGGGCGGGGGGCATGCTCCGATTGACTTTGATTAACATGTGATGGATCAGGTTGATGGGTCACGTTGTGGCTTCCTTTCTAGATCTTTGCGCCGCGAAGGCGCAGCGAATTGAGCACCACCGAGATCGACGAGGCGCTCATGGCGAAGGCGGCAAACATCGGGCTGATGAGGATGCCGAAGAACGGAAACAGCACCCCCGCCGCGACAGGCACGCCAGAGGCGTTGTAGATCAGCGCGAAGAACAGGTTCTGCCGGATATTACGCATGGTGGCCCGTGCGAGCCGCCGTGCGCGCACGATACCGTCGAGGTTGCCCTTGACCAGTGTGATGCCCGCGCTTTCGATGGCCACATCGGCCCCGGTGCCCATGGCAATGCCGACATCGGCCTGTGCCAAGGCCGGTGCGTCATTGACGCCATCGCCGGCCATCGCGACCTTGCGGCCCTGCTGCTGCAATTCCTTGATGATCCGTGCCTTGTCCTCCGGCAGCACATCGGCCCGGATCTCGTCTATGCCCAGACGCGCGCCGATGGCCTTGGCCGTGCGTTCGTTGTCTCCGGTCGCCATGATAACGCGGAACCCCAATTCATGCAGATCCTTGATGGCGGCGGGTGTGGTTTCCTTCACCGGGTCAGCGACCCCGACAAGACCGGCGATCTTGCCATCCAGCACCACGAACATTACTGTCTCGCCCTCGTCGCGACGGGCATTTGCCTTGGCGGTCAGGTCGCCCGCCTCAAGGCCAAGGTCCCGGATCATCGCCAGATTGCCGAGCGCGACCGCTTTGCCGTCGACGACCCCCTTGACGCCCTTGCCGGTGACCGCCTCGAAGTCGTCGGCATTAGCCATCTTCACATCGCGCTCTTCCGCGCCGCGCACGATGGCCTCGGCAAGCGGGTGTTCCGATCCGCGCTCCAGCGATGCGGCGAGACGCAGGACCTCGGCCTCGTCGTGACCGGGTTGCGGCAGGACGGCGACAAGCTGCGGCTTGCCCATCGTCAACGTGCCGGTCTTGTCGACGATCAGGGTATCGACCTTCTCGAACCGCTCCAGCGCCTCGGCGTTCTTGATAAGTACCCCGGCCTGGGCCCCCCGCCCCGTCGCCGTCATGATCGACATCGGCGTGGCGAGGCCGAGCGCACAGGGACAGGCGATGATCAACACGGCGACAGCCGAGATCAATGCGTAGGACAGCGCAGGCGCGGGCCCCCAGATCGCCCATGCGATGAAGGACAGGAGCGCGATACCGATCACGGCCGGAACGAAATATCCCGCCACTTTGTCGGCATACTTCTGGATCGGTGCGCGCGACCGTTGCGCGTTGGAGACCATCTCGACGATCTGCGCCAGCATCGTGTCGGATCCGACCCGCGTCGCCTCCATCACGAGGCTGCCGGTGCCGTTGATGGTGGCACCGGTCAACGGGTCGCCCTCGGTCTTCTCGACTGGCACGGGTTCTCCGGAGATCATGCTTTCGTCGACTGAGGACCGGCCTTCCAGAACCACGCCATCTACCGGCACCTTGTCGCCGGGACGCACGCGCAGCCGGTCGCCGACCTGCACATCCTCCAGCGGAATCTCCTCTTCGGATCCGTCGTCCCGGATGACCCGCGCGGTCTTTGCCGCCATGTCGAGAAGCGCGCGGATCGCCTTGCCAGTGCCTTCACGGGCGCGCAATTCCATCACCTGGCCAAGCAGCACAAGCGTCACGATCACCGCCGCCGCCTCGAAATAGACGCCGACATGACCTTCGGCGTCGCGAAATCCGTCCGGGAATATGCCGGGTGCCAGAACGGCGACGACGCTGAAGAGCCAGGCCGCGATTACCCCCATACCGATCAGGGAGAACATGTTGAGATTCATCGTCCGGAACGAATTCCAGCCCCGAACCAGAAACGGCCAGCCGCACCAAAGAACAACCGGGGTTCCGAGAACCAACTCGATCCAGAGGGTTGCGCGCTCGCCGAAAATCTCTCGCACTTCCGGGAAGCCGAGATAGGGACCCATGGTGAGGATCAGAAGCGGAATGGTCAGTACCGTGCCAACCCAGAAACGCCGGGTGAAATCCACCAGTTCGGGGTTCGGGCCGTCGTCCATCGGGACCCCGGACTCAAGCTCCAGCCCCATTCCGCAGATCGGGCAGGAGCCGTGCTCGACCTGGCGAACCTGCGGGTGCATCGAACAGGTGTAGACGGCGCCGTCATAGCCCTCCGGGACGGTATCGTATCTGCCGTCCGCCGGGGCGGCACCAGCGTTATGGTCATGACCGTGGTGATCATGCCCGGCATGGCTGTCGAGCTCCGCCTCGGGCACAAGATGCATCCCGCATTTCGGGCAATCGCCCGGACCGTTCTGCCGTACCTCAGGGTGCATCGGGCAGGCGTAAATGTTGGATTCGGTTTCATGTGAAGCATGGCTTACTTGGTCGTTCATTCGGTTGTCCTCTCGGCGGGATTCGGGTCCAGCCTAATTGTTCCGGCAACTGGAAGGTCAAGGGCTGTCACCACAGAAAGGATCGCTTCGGCCAATAAACCGGCAATTCCGATCGCATTCGTTGGATGGGGTATGGTGTCGGTGGTGATGATTCTTGCCGCACCAGCCGACAGAATGGCGTCCTGAGCGCCGTGCGCAAAGACCGCATGGATAGCCAGGCAGACAGGCGCGGCGGTTCCAGCCGCAAGCAATCTTTCGACGGCGCGTGCCATCGTGACGCCGGAAGATGCGATGTCGTCGAGGATCACTGGCGTACCTTCGTGCAGCGCCGCGCTTTCGGGCACACTGACATCGACACTGCGGTCACCGGATCTCACCTTGCGCAAGACCTCATAGGGCCGTCCGGCCAGCCGGGCCACCTCGGCGACCCATTGCTGGCTTTCGCTGTCAGGGCCCAGAAGAACGGCGTCTGGCAGGTTCGTGCTGATCCAGGTCGCAAGCAGCGGGGCGGATACGGCGCGTATGGCAGGCATCGGGAAGACATCCTGCAGCCGCGCGATGCGGTGCAGATGCGGATCGACACTCGCCAGCCAATCGAAGCTTTCCCCCAGGAATTGCGCAAAGAGCGGCGCGCTGACCGCCTGCCCGCGCTCGAAGCGGCGGTCCTGCCGCATGTAGCCAAGATAAGGCGCGATCAATCCGACGCGACGCGCGCCCATCTCGCGCGCCGTCGCCGCGGCGAAGCGCAAGGGCAGGGCAAGCCGGTCGGGATCGCGCAAAGTCGCCAGAAATGCCACATCGGCCCCGTCCAGATCGCCGGGCAGCGAAATCAGGCTTTCGCCATCTGGGAAGTGGTGCCAGTCGAGAGCGAGCAGGTCCGCCCCAAGCGCGGGTGCCAGGTCTTCGGCAAGCGGCCTCATCTCGGGAAACGCGACAAGGATCATGACACTGCCTCGGACAGCGTCAGCACCCCGGTCTGGGACTCCGCGTAAGCCAGGGCATAGGCCAGTTCGCCTGGTGTCTCGGCATGAAGCTCATAAAGCGGCTGGCCCTTGTCCACCCAATCCCCGATCCGCACCAGAAGGCGGATGCCGGCGCTCTTCTGACGCGGGGCCCCGGCCAGCTTGGCGATGCGTGCGATGCGTCGGTTGTCGATGGCGGTCAACTGGCCCGCATGAGGGGCGCGTATTTCGATCTGCTGCGCTGCGGTTCCGGGTTTGCGGAAACCGCCCTGTGCCGCGCAAATTGCCATGAACTTTGCCTCCGCTGCACCACTATCGAGAAGCGCCTGCGCGCGGTCCCGCCCCCGCCCAGCAACGGCGTGCGGTGCGAGGTCCAGAAGATGTCCGGCCAGATCCAGCGCCCGCGCACGCAGGTCGCCAGGTGCATCCGGCGCGCGCCGCAAAACCGCGAGCACGTCGTGCGCCTCCAGCGCCGGGCCCATGCCACGTCCCACCGGGGCCACGCCATCGCTGATATGTAGCGCCAGGTTCAGACCCAACGCCTTGCCCACCGAAGACAGCCGTATCCCGAGTGCCTCCGCCGCTCCGGCAGACCGCACCTTGGCCGTTGGTCCGACCGGCATGTCGATCAGAACATGGGTGACACCGGCGGCCGCCTTTTTCGACAGTACGCTCGCTACGAGTTGACCGGTGGAGTCGAAATCGAGGGGGCGTTCGACACGGATAAAATGATCGTCGGCAGGACTGAGGGCGAGCCCGCCACCCCAGACGAGGCAACCGCCCTCGGCTTCGACCACCCGGCGCAGCGCGGCGGCGTCAAGCGCGACGGGCGCCATCACCTCCATGGTGTCGGCGGTTCCGGCAGGCGATGTGATCGCACGGCTCGACGTCTTGGGGATCAGATGCCCCGCCGCCGCGACGATCGCGACGACGATGGGTGTCGTCCGGTTGCCCGGCAATCCGCCGACGCAATGCTTATCGAGGACAGTGTGCTGCCCCCAGTCGAGCGTCTGCCCTGCTTCCTTCATGGCGCGGGTCAGCGCCACGGTTTCGGCCTCGTTCAGCCTGTCGCCGGCGCAGGCGGTCACGAAGGCGGCAAGGTCGAGATCCGATAACCGGCTGTCGAGCGTGTCGCGCACGATCGTCGCGAACCCGGCCCGGTCCAGCCTCTCGCCATAGGCTTTCGCCCGGATCATAGACGCCGAAACGGGCGGTTCAGGGTGCGAGAAAGCGGCTTCGTCTCCAATCTCAGCGCCAAGCGCGGCCCAGGCGGAAACGGACAATGCCGCCTGGTCCACGGCAAGCCATGCTCCGCGGCGGACGACATTCAGGGTCGCGATGATCCAGCGGTCCTTCAGGTCGATTCGTATGCGTGTCTGGGCAGCAAACCCCTCGGAACGGCAGACGTGACAGTCTTCATGCATGTAGACGACCGGCTGCCGGTAGGTGTCGATGCGGGAAGAGACCAGGGCAAGCGTTTCGGTCATCGCGGCCTGTCCAGGTAGACGGATTCGAGATGTTCGGGCACGCGCACGGATCGCCCTAGCTCGTGTTCGACGCGGAATCGCAGGGTGTCGGCGGTGACAGGTTCCCCATGGGTGAGATAGGTCATCTCGGGGGCGGGACCGGCGGACATCCAGCGCAGGATCTCATCGGCATCGGCATGTCCGGAAAAGGACTGGAGCTGAACCACTTCGGCCTCGATCGGGAACTCCCGTCCGAACATGCGCAATGTCCGCGCGCCCCCGGCCAGCGCCGCGCCACGCGTGCCGCCGGCCTGGAAACCGGAGAGCAAGATCGCGTTCCGCCGATCGCCGCCGAAGCTGGCCAGATGGTGCAGGATACGCCCGCCGGTCAGCATTCCGCTGGCGGAGACGATGATCATCGGGCCCTGGCGCGTGTTCAGCTCCTTGGATTGCTCGACCGTGTTTACCCTCTTGGCGATCTCGAACATCGCAATGCAGTCTTCGCGGCTGACGTGGTGCTCGGCGTGATGACGGTGATAGATCTCGGTCGCATTCACCGCCATCGGGCTGTTGAGGAACACCGGGACATAGGGAATATCGCCGCGCTCCATCAATCGCGCAATGTGCAGCATCAGCCCCTGCGCCCGTCCGACGGCAAAGGACGGGATCAGCACCGTGCCGCCGCGGGCAAAGGTGCGTTTGAGGATCGGGGCCAGTTCGGCTTCTGGGTCCACGTCGGGATGGGACCGGTTGCCATAGGTGGACTCGCAGACCAGAACATCTGCTCCGCCGAATGGCTGGGGCGGTCGCATCAGCGGATCGGGATCATGGCCCAGATCGCCGCTGAAATGGACAACCCTGCCGCCGACCTCAAGCCGGATCTGCGCCGCCCCGAGCAGATGCCCCGCCGGAATGAAACGGGCCGCGATGCCGTCGCCTAAATCTATTCGCCGGTCGAACGGTTGAAGATCAAAGCGGTCCAGCGCGGCCTTTGCATCCTTGAGCGTATAGAGCGGTTTTGGCTTCTTGTGTTTGGAATATCCCCTCCGCGCGGCAAAGCGCGCCTCTTCTTCCTGGATATGGCCGCTGTCGGGCAGAATAAGCCCGCACAGATCTGCCGTTGCTTCTGTGCAAAGAACCCGCCCGCGAAACCCCGCCCGGATCAGTGTCGGCAGATATCCCGAATGGTCCAGATGAGCATGGGTGAGCAGCACAGTGTCGATGGTGTTGACACGCACAGGGAAAGGTTTGCGATTGCGCGCCCGCAACTGCTTGAAGCCCTGGAACAGCCCGCAATCGACCAGAATGCGCCGCCCCAGGGCCTCGACCAGATAGCGCGATCCCGTCACCGTCCCGGCGGCGCCAAGAAAGCGCAGTTTCGGACGTGCGGTCGGGATCATGTCGCTGTTCCCCTTGCCGCGATGGCGTTGTAAAGGCCGCCGAAGATCAGCGCGGCGTACCAACCGTAGAGAAAGCTCTCGACCAGCCCGATGATGAAGCCCACCGGGGTCAGCCAGACGAAACCGGGCAGCAGACCGGACCAGGTTTCATACATTGCATAGGCGGGAAAGATCAGATCGAATGCGATGCACACAAGGTAGGTCAGCGCCAGGAACAGGCTCAGCGCCCAACCAAGCGGCACAACCGGCAAACGCACACGCCCTGCCCCGGCAGGCCCGCCCATGACGCAGGCCCCGCACGTCATGCGCAGGGCCAGGAAAAGGATCACCGCGACTGCGGTGAAATAGAAAATGGGCATCATGGCTTTCTCCCTTCTTGTCGTGAATTCGGACGGAGCGCGAACACATCCGCTGGACGGCGCCGGTTCAGGATGGGCGAACCAAGCGCCAGACGCCCATCCTGCGGTGGCTTTGCCTCGGCCCTAGCCGCAGCAGCAGCCGGATTTGGCCGGTTTTGCCTTTGCGGGTTCCGCGACCTGCGGTTCGACATTTGCTTTCGGCTGCGCATCGGTCTTGCCACCGCAACATCCGCCCTGTTTTTGCTGTGCTGTGTCTTGCGTCTGAGAAGTTGATCGGTCGTCCATCTGGACCTCCTTTTGTTTGGTTTCTTTCTATAGACGCGCCCCGACCGGAAGCATTACAGAGATTGGCAACCTGTCGGTCTTCGTTAGTACAGGAACAAGTGTATCGCTCTGCCGTAGGAAGGCGTCGATATTGCAGACAGAGTTACTGCATCCCGGCAGGCTGTCGGCTGACCGGTGCTATAGGTTACAGCAGCCGCCGCGCGGCCCATCCGATCACCTCGAAACCTCGCGCGCGCCAGCTGCGGGAATGCCAAGCCCGAAGAGTGACTTCGCGGGCATCCGAAAGATCTTGCAGATATTGCGCCTGCAACTGCCCTGCCAGGACGCGGTCATGTGCGACCAGAACCAGCTCCTGATTGACGAACAGGCTTCGGTAGTCGAGGTTAGCTGACCCGATGATCGACCAGCCTGTATCGACGACCGACGTC
Organism: Seohaeicola sp. 4SK31; assembly: GCF_028802875.1. Lineage (NCBI taxonomy): Bacteria > Pseudomonadati > Pseudomonadota > Alphaproteobacteria > Rhodobacterales > Roseobacteraceae > Seohaeicola > Seohaeicola sp. 4SK31. Next base: position 7,696 of record NZ_JARAMP010000026.1, read on the forward strand.
TTGGCATGCAATGGACGGGGCAGATACTCGTGAGACCCTCACGCCCGCCGAGAGAAGCTGCGCATATGCCGCCCGCGTCGCCCAGCCAGCGAACATAGGATCGCTCGTGCGAGGCACCAGCACACGGACGTCCACGCCGCGACGCGCGGCATCCTGAAGCGCCCGGTCGACCACGGTGTCCGGACCGAAATAGGGCGACGTCAGATAAACGCAGGTCTGTGCCATCCCGATCAGTCCCGCGTGCAGACAGGCAAGCCTCTTTTGAAACTTGCGCGAATAGCTCGGTACCAGCAGTCCTTCGATTGCGTCGGCCTCTTCGGGAATGGCGTTTGACGGAAGCGGGCGGGCGTCCTGCCAGGCCGGGTTTATCTGCGCAATGTGAGTCAGATCCCGTAAGCCCAGGCCGACAGTCGTCCCATATGGACCTCAACCATCCTGACACCGGGCACGTTTTCGACGGCAACCCGGATCGCATTCTCCTCGAAATCGCTGTCGGCGACACCCCAGACGGCGACATTCCCCTTGTCCACCGTGTAGTTGATGAGGTTGACCGCTGCACCGGGCACTTCTTTCAGAGCCTCTTCAATCTTCGCACGCAGCACGCGGTCGTCCTCCGACGGCTCCGGCAGCGCCCCATCCTGAAGCGCCGACAAGGCGTGGAGCAGGTTCGCACGGCTGACGATGCCGACCACTTTGTCGGATCTCACCACCGGCACGCGCTTGATCCGGTGCTTTTCCAGAAGACGCGCGATTTCCGCGACATTCGTATCCTCTTCTACCGAAACCACATCCCTTGTCATCACGTCTTCGACCCGGTGGCTTTTGAGCTTCACGAAATCCTGTGCGGATTCGCTTGCCCCGCCAAGCACCTCGAGCCACCATGACCGGCGTGGTCCGTCTGTTTCGCGGACACGCCGCATGAGGTCGCCTTCGCTGACAAGTCCCTTGAGGTCGCCCTCGGCGTCAACGACGGGCAGCGCGCTGATATTGTGGTCGAGCATCAAGCGTACCGCGTCCTCGATTTGTCCCTCCAGCGGGACCGAGATCACCGATGTTGTCATGATATCCTTGGCGAGCATGTCATAGTCTCCTTCTTGAGTTTTGGCTTGTTCAGCACGTCAGGTGCCGATAACGAGTTGCAGGTCGTCGCCCAGATTATAGGGCGGGATGTCGAGGTTGCGTGGGGCCGGCCCCTTCCGGATCCGGCCCGAGGTATCGTAATGCGATCCGTGGCACGGTCAGAACCAACCGCCGAACTCGCCCACCGCCGACCCATCCTGCCCTAGTGGAATGCACCCGAGATGGGTGCAGACACCGATAACGACCAGCCACTCGCCATCCTCGCCCGCCGCGCGGTTTTCATCCAGTGCTGGCTCTTCGCCACTTGCGTTCGGATTCTCACCCGCTTCGTCAACTGGATCGGGAAGCTGGTTAAGATCGACGGCCCGTGCAGCCTCGATTGCGGCTGGTGACCTGCGCCAGACGAAGACCGGGCGCCCCTGCCACTTCACAGTAATACGTTGGCCCGGTTCGACGCCGGAAAGATCGACCCTGACCGTGCCGGACGCGGTCACGTCGGCCGAGGGGTTCATCGAATTGATCAACGGCCAGACCGCCGCGCCTGCGGCAACCGCGCCGGTTGAGGCCGTTGCATAATACAGGAAATCGCGGCGCTCAGTTGCGGGCGATTGTCCGGGGTTGTCACTGGTTTTGATCATCGTGAATTCTCCGATTTAGAGTTCATCTCGGCTGCCGCGACAGGGCTTTCGACGTGAACACCCGCATCGACATGCAGCACCTCGCCCGTAATGCCGCCGGTATAGTCGCTGGCGAACAACAAGGCGGCGCGGCCCACCTCATCGGCCGTGACGTTGCGCCGCAAGGGGGCAACTCGCGCGGTCGCGTCCAGAAGACCCGCAAAGCCGGTTAACCCGGACGCCGCGCGGGTCATCACGGGTCCCACCGAAATGGCGTTGACGCGGATGTTCGATGGCCCGAGTTCGTGAGCCAGATAGCGCACCGGGGCCTCAAGCGCCGCCTTGACCGGCCCCATCACGTTGTAGCTCTCCACGACGCGCTCGCCGCCGAGATAGCTCAGCGTGATCAGGCTGCCGCCGCCCTTCATCAGGGGTTCTGCCAGATGCGCCATGCGGATCAGCGAATGGACGGACACCTGCATCGCGTCGGAAAATCCGTCGGCAGAGCAATCGGTCAGGCGGCCATGCAGATCGGCGGGCGGCACGCTGCCCACGGCATGCAAGATGAAGTCCAGCTTTCCCCAGCGCTCGGTGATGGCGTCGAAAACAGCGTCGAGTTCGTGTAGCACACTCACGTTGCAGGGTAGCAGGATCGGGGCCTCCAGCCGTTCGGCCAATGGCGCGACAAAGGGTTTGGTGCGCTCGTCGACATATGTGATCGCCAGATCCGCCCCCGCCTGCCGGAAATGCAGGGCGGCGGGCCAGGCCAGGCTGCGATCATTCGCTATACCGACAACCAGACCTTTCCGGCCGGACAGATCAAGCAGTTCGGCCGGATCGCAACATTCGTCGAAGTCAGGCATCCTTCGACGCCGCCTCGGTATCGGCGGACGCTTCGGTCTTCTTGTCGTGCGCACCATGACGCTTGGCCGACTTGCCATGTTTGTGCCCGCCATGTCCGTGCCCGAAAAGGTGCATCGCGGCCATTCCGCCGAAGAGGAGCACCAGAACCCAGTTCTCGAAAAGCCATTCCATCATTGTTCACTCCTTGTGTGATGCGGCGTCCGGATGGTCCGCCTGCGCAGGTGAGGGGATGCCGGGCAAAGGGCCGAATATCGCGCCGAAGACATGGGTGATCCAGGCATCGCGCCCCTTGCGCCATGCGCCCAGAACCTCGCCGGTGCGCGCCGACAGCGCGCGTTCGGTGACAATCGCCGGGTGGTCTTCCGGCAAGGGGTCGCGCGTCTCACGGATCGTTTCGGCGGTAGATTTGACGAGCGCCATCCACGGGTTCACGCGCTCGGAAAACATCGTCCGCGTCCAGCGCATGGGATGCAGGGTGCGCAGGGCCTCGGCGCTGGCCGCGCTGGTCGCGGCCCGCAGCCACGGGCTGACGAAGGTCGAGTAGGCCGCCTCGTTGATCCGCGATATCTGCGCCACTTGTTTCAAGGCCGCATCGTCCGATGCAATGCCCAGATCATCGACCTCGCGCGGTTCGAATCGCACCTCAAAATCGCCGGTCTCGCAGTCCGGGTCACCCGACGGGTTGTCGATCACCATCTCGTAGAGACCCGGGGAAAGGGCCTCGACATCGTCCAGGCTTTCCAGAATCGCACGATGCTGGAGCCGCGCGACGGAGCCGGAGACGAAGATGCCCAGATGCCCGACACGCGGATGCGTCATATAGACGATGCGCTGCCCGGCTGCCTTGAGCGCATCGGTATCGGGATAAAGCTTGCCAATCCACCCCATTGCCTGTTCGGGCGGCGTGATGTTGTCACCGTCCGAGGCGAAGATGATCAGCGGATTGCTGATGCGCTTAAGATCGACGGTGCAATGCGCATCCAGCTGCATCTCGCCCTGTTCCAGCCGGTTGCCGATGAACAGGTTCTGCGTGATGCCGAGGATTTCCTCGCGGCTGAGCGTGTAGTAGCCATTCCACCAGCGTTCGAACTCAAGGAACCGCTCGCGTTCGGTGTCGGCATGGGCAAAGAGGTTCGCGTATTTGTCCCAGATCGCCTTTTCGGGTTGCAAGGTCTCAAAATTCTGTGCCAGCCAGGCACCGTCGAACCGCCCGTCCCCCAGATCGGAGATCATATGGGCGGCCCATGCCCCGCCCGACAGTGCGCCCATCATCCGCATCGGGCTGCTTGCCGCCTCGCCCGACCAGTAGCTGAGCGGCGAGCCGTTCAGTACAATCGGACCGGTCAGACCGTCGCAATCCGCCGCCAGCAGCGTGGCCGCCCAACCGGCCTGGCAATTGCCGTAAAGTACGGGAGCTGTGTCCGGGTGACGGCGAGCGACCTCGGAGACGAAGTCGCGCAAGGCATAATGCACATCCGACAGCGTCTGACCTGGCATGGGCTCGGGGTAGAAGATCACGAAATAGACCGGATGGCCCTCGTGCATCGCCATGCCGACCTCGCTGTCGCGCTTGAAGCCGCCGATACCGGGCCCGTGCCCGGCGCGCGGATCAATGACGATCACGGGCGGCTTGGCCTCGTCCACGCAATCGTCCCAGCAATCGTCGCCGACCCGCGTGATCCTGAGCAGCGCGTAGTTGGCCGACCGCTCAAAGGTGCGTGCGTCCAGCAGCAGTTCGTAATCGAAATCCAGAAGCGGCGGCATGCCCTGCCGCTCATGCGCGATCATATTGTCGGCGCGTTCACGCAGCGTGTCGAGAAGCAGCACCCAGCGTTCAAAGGCGTCTTGGACGTAAGGCACGTTACTAGCGGTCGTTGCGTTACCGGAAACGGGTGCAAGAAATTGTTCCGGGGTCACTGTCGCAAGGCGCAGGCTCTTATTCATCATCAGCTTCCTCTTGATTGGTAGTGTCTATGGAGGGTCGTCCAGCGAGCATCACACGCACGAAATCAATCGCCACATCCTCGCGCAGACCGGAAAGGAGATAGGTCGCATCGCGAGACGCAATACCCAGCGCGCGTGCCGCAAGCGTCGGGGGTTGTTTCATCACTTCCACACGGTTGAACAACGCGCGTGCCATCGGGGCATCTGCGTACGCGGAAGTCTCGGCACATGCGCAGGTCATCCGGGATAAAAAGACGCGAAGATCGTCATCGGATGATGGTTGACGGGGTACTCCCGAGTTCCAATCCGACGTGATACGTGGCATGTTCAATTTCTCCTGCGGTTGTGCCTTCGGGCACACTCACAGAAGAAGACGCTGGATCATGGAAATCGTTACAGACCCGACTTCGCTGCGATCAGGATAGTTGTCCCTCTTCTTCGCAATCAGTCTCGTGTTTGTCGTTCTCGCAGCCCTCGGGCGGACAGTAACAATCGTCCCGGTCCTCTTGGCAGCACTTGCCGCAATGCGTTGTAAGCGCCTCGCGCAAAGCAGTGCGTGCCCGGTGTAGCCGGACACCAAGTGCGTTGCGGTTAAGCCGCAGATCGGCTGCCACGCTTTCGCGATCTTCTTCGCCGAAATCGATGCGCCGGATCAGTTCGGCATCCGCCGGGCGCAGTTCGGAAATCAACCCGCCATGGCAGGTGCACAGCCGCGCCATCTGTGAGGGCGCATCGGCAATCCATTCCTCTGGTTCGCGCGCCGCCGCCGCCGCCAGCCGGCTACGCCGGGTCCCTTTGCGGTAGTGATCGTTCAAAGTGGACCGCAGGATTGTGTAGAGCCACGCATCCATTCGTTCGACCTCTCGGAGCTGATCCTTGCGTGACAGCACGCGGATGCAGAAGTCTTGCAGGACATCCTCTGCATCTGCGCGGTTGCCAAGCCGTTTGACCAGAAATCCCATAAACGCTCCGCGCCCGTCCAACAGGGCGCGTTCCGGCGAAGCGTCGGGCACATCGGGCTTGCCACTGTCTTGCGATGCCATGATGTCTCTGCCCTTTCCAAGAGGTTTGCGAAGGTGCGATCAGCGCTGATTCGAGCATTGTCTCTCTAACGTACAATGCGCGCAGTCATTCTAAGAACAATTTGCCCCTCCGCGCGTCACTCTGAATAAGCAACACACATTCGTATCGAAGCAAACAGGCTTTCGACGAAGACAATAGCCAAAACGACCGTTTGAAAACAGGTTAACAGGTTGTTCTGTATTATCGACCTTGAGACCGCCGTGCTCCCTTAAGATTGACGAACACGATCCCCAAAATGACCAGCGCAATACCGGAAAATTGAATCCCGGACAGGCGTTCCCCGAAAAACAAGGCACCAATTGAAAGACCGAAGATTGGAACAAGAAAGCTGAACACAATCGCCCGGTTCAGCTCAACTGCCTCCAGCACGGAAAACCAGAGCCAATACACCAGCGCTGAGCCGAACAGGGCCAGCCCCAAAAGCGATGCCGTGAAGACCGCGTTCCATTGAATGGCGTTTTGATCTTCCAGCGCGAGGGCTGCGAACGCGAGCGGCGCGCTGCCGATGAGCAACTGTAACCCCATTGCAAAAAGCCCGTCCACTTTGCCGGCGATGGACTTGATGGCCACGTTGCTGATGGTCACCCCAACCGCGGCCAAAACGATATAGGCGAAACCGATGGCCGACCCCTCTTGCCCTCCATCAAGCAATTGCGGCAGCGCGATCACGAGGATTCCCATGAATCCGATCGAAAGGCCGACCCAACCGACCTTCGGCAGCCTTTCGCCAAGCCATACAACACCCAGTATTGCGGCCAGCAGCGGCTGCGCGTTTGCGATGACCGTGGCGAGGCCCGGAGACACGAATTCTGCTGCATGAAAAATGCCCAGAAATCCCAAACTTGTCGCACCAATCCCGACGATCCCCAAGGTCAACCACGTGCGCCAACCGCGCGGGAATGGTCTGCGCAAAATCATGGCCAGACCCACCAAAGTTGCTCCGGCCAGAACTGCGCGCATTGTCGCAAAAGTCAGATGCGGCGAGTATTGCAGCCCTGCCGTGATCAACGGAAAGCACGCCGCCCACAGGAACATGGCCAAAACGATTTTGGTTATGACAGTCGGCGACATCGAGATTTCCTTTCCAAGTCAGAAGTGGCAGGAATTGCAGAAATTTTCCGATGTGCCAACTCAGGGGCGAAGTAAGAAGACGCTGCGGCAGCCGAAACCTTACGCATTCCTGGGCATACGCCCGTTGGCCCGGGTTCCAAAAGACCGCGCCTGTGCATACCCAACAGCAAAACCACCAACAATCAGGTCACCCGAAGCACCCGAAAAAGTGTAACGTTCTCGATGCTTCGGCGTCTTACTCTTCAGAGGTGTATCATGAATCACGACCCGAATGATCGGTTGTCCGCGGCAGATCAGCCCGACACAGCCGCCAAAGATGCGGACATCGCTGTCCGTCGCGCGCTGGTGGAAGGTCGTCAACATATCTTGAATTTCCTGCGTCGGCGCCTGGGTGATGCAGAAGCCGCTGAGGATGTCCTGCAAACGTTCATGCTGCGGGCCATAGACCGCTCCGAGCAACTACGCGATGTACGCGCCGTTCGCGGCTGGCTCAGTCAAATCCTGGCGTCGTCAATCGCGGACTTCGGTCGCAAGGTTGCGCGGCAGCGTCAGAGGGAGATGGTGATGGCCCCGGCCAATTTGGACAGTTTCCAAGACGGGTTCGACGATGAACTCGATGAGGCGATATGTAATTGTCTATACAAGCTATTGCCGACGCTCAGACCGGACTATGCCGAGGTCATCTGGCGCGTCGATCTTCAGGAGCAGCCGCGCGAGGCTGTCGCCAAGGACCTCGGCATCACCTTGAACAACCTTACGGTCCGTCTTCACCGGGGTCGGCAGGCGTTGAAGACAAGGTTGGAACAGATGTGCCTGACCTGCCCGGTTCATGGCTTTCTTGATTGCGATTGCGACGCAGCAGAAAAGGCCCGCGCGCGTTTTCAAGCGATGAAGGACGACGCCGGAGCGAAAACAACGGACTGAGCCCCGATGCGCTGACCCTCTCTCACCGGCGTGTCTGCAATTCACGGATCGCGTTCTATGGTCCGCAAGCGAGGACACGCCGATCCGTTTCTCAAGGGTTCCGCCTACGTACGCGTGTGCACCGCCGGCACCGTGTCGGCAGGCCGCTGCGCTGTAATGAACCTTGTCGTCTTTCGTCTGTTTTATCAGAAAGCGGCGGTTGACGCCGCCTGACGACGAAAAACAAGACGGAGCAAGCGAGCATGTCCAACAGCGAAACCTCTCCCGACGAAGGCTTCGAACGAGAAGCCGGACAAATTGAAACCGGACGTTTCGCACCGGGGCGAGCGGCCATGTGGTTGCTCGCCAAATTGCTGCTCCGCCTCGTTCAGAACGGACGCCTCACCATTTACGATCCCTCCGGCGAGGCATGGCATTTCGGCCCCGGCGGCGAACCCGCCGTCTCTGTCCGTTTGACCGACAGGCCGCTGCCCGCGCAACTGCTTGCGAACCCCAGCCTCGCGCTTGGCGAGGCCTATATGGACGGGACGCTGCGCATCGAGTCGGGCAGCCTGCGCGATCTGCTCTCGATTTGTACGTCCGACATGGACGCCATCGAAGCATCGCCCGGCGTGCGGTTGATCCGCTGGTTGGACGCGTTCATGGCACGCAGGCTACATCACAATCCGATCAGCCGATCCCATGCGAACGTCGCGCATCACTATGACATCTCGACTGAGCTCTACGATCTTTTTCTCGATGCGGACCGGCAATACTCTTGCGCCTACTTCCCGACTGGCAACGAAACACTGGACGAGGCCCAAGCGCTCAAGAAAAAGCACATCGCGGCAAAGCTGCTGTTGCGGCCAGGGATGGAGGTGTCGCTTAGCCCTTAATTCCGAGACATGGCACTTTGATCCCCAAATTTTACCCTTAAAAACGAGATTCCGGCGCCTTCCAGTGGAGTTTCCTTGTCTTTCCGTAGTATCTCTGATCGAACTCTGTCTCAGCTTTACAGGCAAAATTTCGGAATTAAGGGCAAAATATCATATTTAAGGGCAAAGCACAGCCGCTGATTTCGTTGGATTTCTCATCTCGTAATTAAGGGCTACGCGACAACCGGTCAGGCACGGGATCGCACCAGTCCGCGCAATTAATCATTCGACCGCATAGACGGTCGGGTTCACACCTTCTTCGACGGTGTAAATCTTGAACGGTTCCTGCTTCGCGCCCCCCATACCCGGCGATCCCAACGGCATGCCGGGAAGTGTCAGACCGGCAATGTCCGGGCGCTCATCAAGCAACTTGTTGACGACATCAATTGGCACATGACCGCTGACGACGTAGTCACCCAGAAAGGTCGTATGGCAGCCCTGGAAATCGTCCGGGATACCTGCATCACGGCTGATCTGAGCCAGATCATGGGTCGGCTTTACCTCGACCGTGAAGCCATTCTCGCGCAGGTAGTCCGCATAGCTCTCGCAGCATCCGCATTGCGGGTTCTTGTAGAGCGTGGCCTCTTGCGCTGCTGCAGGCGCGGCATTCAGGCTCATTGCAAGGACAGCGGCAGCACCTGCGGTGCCAAGACTGGCAAGTCCAATTAGTTTCTTCATCGGTTCTTTCCTTTCGTGGTGATCGTTACGTGAGATTGTTTCAGGTTTTGGTCGTGCCAGGATCGACACGTATGATGCCCATCATGCCGGCCGCCTGGTGTTCCAAGATGTGACAATGGAACATCCAGTCTCCCGGATTGTCCGCCACGAAGGCGATCTCGACCCGTTCCTCCGGTGCCATCAGGACGGTGTCCTGCCATTCGCGATGCCGTGTCGGTTGCCCGTTCCGTGTGATCACACGGAACGAATGTCCATGAAGATGCATCGGGTGATGCCACGCGGTGCGATTGTCCATCTGCAGCACATGCGACGTGCCCTGCGGCAGGACCAGCAATGGATCCATCATGTGCCCCGTTGCTGCTTTGCCGTTGATGAACCACATGTTGCCTTCGCGCATCTGCTCCATCATGGACCCCATGCCGCCGCCCATCATCATCTGCCCCATCATGCCGCCATTAAAGATGATCTGATGCCGCGTGGCAGCTTGCATATCGGGTTCGGCCAGCGGGTTGGGTGGCAGTTCCATCGACCAGTCCGGGACCGCGTCCCGTAACCGATCCGGCCCGTAGGCGAGATCGACCAGACGGTATTCCAGATCCCTGTAGAAGACATCGGTGATGGTCAGGCTCTCTCCGGGCTTGCCGGTCATATCAATCACCAGATCGACACGCATGGCCGGACCGACCACCACGATGTCATCGTCTGGTACATGAGGTGACACGGGTTGACCGTCCAGAGCGACCACGACCGGCGCAAGCCCCCCGAAATCCAGCCCGAATATCCGCGCGTTCGCTGCATTGACCAGCCGAAGGCGGATGCGTTCCCCGGATCGCACCGCGATACGGTCAGGGATCTGGCCGTTGATCGTCACGGAATTGCCGATACGACCGCCGTGCATCGCGTCGTGCCGGCTTCCGAAATCTGTCGCAATCTGTCCGTCGCCGGTCATCCGCCAGTCATCGAGCATCCAGGTCAAATCGCGATCCACGCGGATCGGGTTTGCTTCCTCGACGATCAGCGGCCCGTAAAGCCCGCGCCCGACCTGTTCCGAACTGCGCTGGTGCGGGTGATACCAGAATGTACCTGCGTCCAGCGCATCGAATTCGTAGAGAAACTCGCCACCGACCGGGATCGGGTCCTGTGTCAGGAACGGCACACCGTCCATCGCATTGGGTGTGCGAATGCCATGCCAGTGGACCGTCGTCCCTTCATTTAGCCCGTTCCGGGCCAGAACCCGAATTCGGTCTCCCTGCCGCACCCGGATCTCGGGGCCGGGGAGGGATCCGTTGTAGCTCCAGACGTCGGTAGGGCCGTAGGGTGCCGGTCGCAGGGCGGCTTGTCCGGCCGCAGCGCGTAGCAAGAATGGGTCCTCTGTCGGACCTGCCATCGCTACTCGTGCCGGTGACAGAGTGGATATGGCCGTGAAAGCGGCACCGGTGCGCAGCACGTGCCGTCGTGAAATCAGTCTGTTGAGGGTCATTACTTCTGCCTTGATCTGAAAGGGTCGCACTCAGCCAGCTTCGGCCAAGGCAACGGTCAGGCCCCGCAACAAGCGAGGCCGCTATCAGGTTCAGACAGGCAGCTTGGGAGGAAATGGATCAAGGGAGGGAACCGCGCCAATCGGGATCACAGGTCCCGCGACCGGGATGACAACACCGAAGGCCATCTCAAGCGTCATCGCTGACGTACGAGCTACGATACCGGCCGTAGTTCCCGCGCCACAAGGGACTGTACACCCACCCTCGCAGGTTATCCCGTCAGCAAATCCGATCGGATCACATCCGCCGCAATGGTCGTCCCCGCTTTCAGCGCCCACCATCTGAGCCATTGCTGCCTCAGCCGCATTCGCTGCCGATACATCCGGCGCAACCACGGCACCGAAGCTCAATGCAAGAATCAAAATGAGGCGGAAAACGCAGATCATGCGATCCTTATGCAAGCTTCCAGTAGGGGGAGGTCAAGAAGTATCCCGTAACATAGGCGTGACATTGCCACGCGGGTACTCACTGATTGGCCAAAAGATGCCCGAGGTTGGTTTCGGGGGAAAATCTGAGGCGAGACTGCGGACTCATCCAAGGTCTGTTTCGGAGCCAGGCAACCACCCGCATCTTTTCATGCGGGTGGCTGCCCTTGTGTCAACTTGCGTCTTTGAATTCGGTGTATTCGCCGCGCACCTGGACAGTCACGGTTGCGGGCTGGCTGTCCCGATTCCGCCAGAACCATCCGTGTTCGCCGTCGAATGCCGCGATGATCTCGCCCTCGTCGCCCGTCGAACCGCGGCCCTTTTCATAGGTCACCGAATTGCCGCCGCCGTGGCCGTGCATGTCAAAATTCACCCGACCGCCATCGACCAGCATTCGGTATTCCACCGTCTGGCCCTCTTCCATGACCAGCTTCCACTCGGCACTGTCGCCGGGTGCAAGCGTAAAGGTGGTTTCGTCACGCCAGATTTCGGCGTCCTGTGCATATGCCGTGCCGACAAAAAGTCCAAAGATATCGTTCATAAGGCTCGACTGCTCTTCGGCTTCGATCTCCAACAGCCTGTCGGCTTCGGCCTCCTCCGCAAGCTGGGCTTTGATCTCACCCATCTCGCTCAGCCCGAGAACCCCGCCGATCCCGGTCGGGTCGATGTTGTATTCGGCAGGCAGCACGACGGTCACAAGGATCGCAACGGCGCTGGCCGCCGCAATGGCAGTGGAACGGATAAGCTGCGCGGAGCTGGGAAGCTCATCAAGGCTCGGTTTTTTTGCGTTAAACATTTTGGTCTCCTAAATTCTCAGGTGGCTACGAAGTAGCCGGTGATTTGCAGGCCCATGAGGATGAATCCCATGGACATCATGACGACGTTGGCGGTGTAGGCTTGGCGGAAGAAGCTTGGGGATTTCCGCCAGAAGCCCATGACGATGAGGATCACGGCAAGCGCCATGATCTGGCCAAGCTCGACGCCCACGTTGAACGCCAGAAGATTGGCCAGTAGGCCCTCTGACGCGATCTCGTAGTCTAGGATCTTCGTGGCCAGGCCCGTGCCGTGGAAGAAGCCGAAGATCAGCGTTGCGGCCTTGGTGTTCGGCTGGAACCCAAACCAGCGCTGATAAGCCCCGAGATTGTCGAGCGCCTTGTAGACGACCGAAAGGCCGATGATCGCGTCGATGATGTAGGCGTTGATGCCCCAGCCGAACCAGACACCGGCCAGCATCGTGGTCGAGTGCCCGAGGGCGAAGAGGCTGACATAGATGCCTACATCCTTCATCTTGTAGAGGAAGAAGACGACGCCGAGCAGGAACAGGATGTGATCGTATCCCGTGACCATGTGTTTGGCGCCGAGATACATGAAGGGGATGATGTTCACCCCCCAGATTTCCTGGATATAGCCTGCGTCACCTTCTGTGACGGCATGGGCAAGAGCGTTTTCCGCACCCAGGACGAGCGCCGAAAGGGCAATGAAGGACAGGATCACGATCCGGCGTATGCCGGGATCGGTCCAGCCCTGGTGGACTGTATTCATGGATTGAACTCCGCATATGTGTTGATGATCGAATGCAGCGCGCTGTTGGCACGCAGTCGATCAGACGCGCGGAGGTCTTTCGATTTGGTATGTCTGCAAGGTGTTCGACGTGGCCGAACTCAACGGCCATGCGGCTCTATAAATATCGAGCGGGTGCGGCGATCGGTCGGGGCCAGGCACGACCGCCTGACTGTGATCGTGATCGATGCTGTCATGGCTATGTCCATGCATGGCCCAGGCGAGGTCTTCTTCCAGTCCATGCGAATGACCGTGCTCAGCAACCATTTCTGCGTGCTCTTGAAGGACGCCGATGACTGAGGGTGCGTGCGAGGTTGCGGGCACCACAGACCAGAGGAGTACGGCCAAACATAAGAGTGTCGCAAACGCGGCGTTTACAACTGTCCTCAAGGTATCCATAGGATCTGCCCGTCTGCCCGTCTCTAGCGTGGTGCGTCGTGGCACCATCTTGTTCTATCCTCCCGGGGGGGATAGAACTACTTTATGACAAAACATCCAGTCCATGCAACCCATCCCGCCCTTGTCGCCCGGCTGAAACGCGCTGACGGCCATTTGCGCGCCGTGATCGAAATGATCGAGGCGGGCAAACCCTGTCTGGAGATTGCTCAGCAGATGCAAGCGGTCGAAAAGGCCGTGACGAACGCCAAGCGTGCGCTGATCCATGATCACATGGACCATTGTATCGACGTTGAAAGTTCTGAAACTGATCGCGCCGAGTTGCGGGCGATCGCCCGATATCTCTGAGGCTGACCATGCTCGATATTCTCTCCGACCGCACTTATCGGCACCTGTTTCTGGCACAGGTCGTAGCCCTTCTGGGTACCGGACTCGCCACAGTCGCACTCGGCCTGCTCGCCTTTGATCTTTCGGGCGACGGGGCGGCGCTGGTCCTCGGCACAGTCTTCACCATCAAGATGGTTGCTTATGTGGGCATCGCGCCCATTGCAGGGGCTTTCGCAGACCGCGTGCCGCGCCGCGCGCTTCTGGTGACGCTCGATCTGGTGCGTGCCGGTGTCGCGCTCGCACTGCCCTTCGTGACCGAGGTCTGGCAGGTCTACGTCCTGATCTTCCTTCTTCAATCGGCTTCCGCCGCCTTCACGCCGACCTTTCAGGCGACGATCCCGGACGTTCTGCCCGAAGAGGCGCGCTATACCCGCGCGCTGTCGCTGTCGCGGCTGGCCTACGATCTGGAAAACATCGTCAGCCCGACGCTGGCGGCCCTTCTGCTCGCGGTGATGTCCTACAATTCGCTTTTCCTCGGCACGGTCCTCGGTTTCGCCGCATCGGCCCTTCTGGTTGTTTCGGTCGTGCTGCCCAGTCCCCGCCCATCCGAGCCGCGCGGTGTCTATGACCGCACTACGCGCGGCATCCGCATCTATCTGGCCACGCCCCGCTTGCGCGGGCTCTTGGCATTGAACCTCGCGGCGGCGGCGGCAGGTGCGATGGTGCTGGTCAATACCGTCGTTCTTGTGCGCGGCTCGCTCGGCCTTTCGGAAAGTGCTCTGGCCTGGACGATGTTCGCCTTCGGCGCAGGGTCGATGATCGCCGCGCTGGTCCTGCCGCGTGTTCTCGATGTGTTGCCGGACCGGCCCGTGATGTTCGGCGGAGCCACGCTGATGGTGGCTACTCTGGTCGGTCTGGCGTTGACGGTCCTTGGAGCGGGCCTTGGCTGGTCCATCCTTCTGACAGCCTGGTTGCTGGTGGGGCTCGGATATTCCGCTGTCCTCACCCCTTCCGGCCGACTGCTGCGCCGTTCCGCCCACGCCGGGGACCGCCCGGCACTCTTCGCGGCGCAATTCGCGCTGTCCACGCCTGCTGGCTTGTGACCTATCCGCTGTCGGGATGGCTGCTGACAGTCTATGGTGTCGTTCCCGCACTGATCGGACTGGCCCTCATCGCCGCCTTCGGAATGCTCGCAGCGCTGAAACTCTGGCCGTCCGGCGATCCCGTTGAGCTTGAGCACACCCACGGTAATTTGCCACTCGACCATCCCCACCTAAGGGGACATCGCAGGCACAGCCATGCCTTGATCATTGACGAGAGCCATCCTCGCTGGGCCACGCATTTATAAGCCGCAGCAAGAGACGAAGACTGGACACGGGCGGTTCGTTTTCATCCATGCGGACATTCGTGCTTCGAGCAAAATTCATCAAAGTGGGCTCGATGCGCGAATTGTCTGCAAGTTTGGCGGACAGAAGCGTTGACTCTAACATAAACTGTCGGCCCCCCGACAAAGAGCACGGCTTAAGTTGCGACCCTCCACATCCGATACCGCCCCTGCCCCGTCATCTCGTGGATCAGACCACGCGCTTCCATCCAAGCAAGGTTGCGCTGGATGGCAGCCCGGCTGGCGCCGATCAGGGCCTCGGCCATCGGAGCGGACACGAGCGGCCATTCGGTAAGTACCGCGCACAAGGCCGGGGGCGTGCGGCCGGAAAGCGGGCTCATCTCGGCTTCCGCCCTCGCCGACCATGCCTCGATATCATCGAGGTGACGCATTGCGGTCAGGCATGCGGTCTCCATCCCGTCAAGCCAACGAGACAGACGGTCAGCGGGTGGGCCACCGGAGCGCAATCCTCCTGCCCCGCCCATGGCCAAAGGCGCGAAGAGCGCCCCCTTGCCCTCACTGGCCACGATCCGTGCGGCTGTGACCGCCGCTTCCATCCGGTCGCCGTGCTGCCCGAGGCCCGCGAGACTCCAGAGATGGAAGCCCATGCAAGCGCGCGTGACTGGGTGAAGATCGGCGGCTTGCGCCATAAGATCGAGCCAACCGCCCGCGCGTTCCGCGAACGGTTCGGCTTCAACGCCGAGGTTCTCGGGGTCGCGGCGGTCGAGGAAGGCGGACAGGTCCACTTCCGGTCCAAGGCCGCCTGTAAGACGCCGCACTGCCCATCCGACACGCGCGAGCGCCGCGGTGTCGTCCTGCACGCCGGACAAGCGCATGGATTTCCAGAGCGCCAGCCGATCCGGGCCAATTCGGTCGCCTACAAACCAGCTGAGGTCTGCCGCCTCCATCAGCGCGAGCCTGTGCCGCCAACCTTTCGGGCCACGGCGCAGCCGGTCGTCCAGCGCGCCGATCCGGCCAGCCACACGGGCGAGACGCGCGGCATTGCCCGCCTCTGCCTTCCGCCAATCGTCGAGGACTGCGGTTTCACGAAGCTCTGCCCTAGGTCCGGGCGGCAGATAATCTGGCTCCTCGTCCATCGGACCGGGCAGGAACCACTGTCGCATTTTCTTCACCATTTCAGCACATGATTATTACGTGATTTCTGGAAGATACCGCGATATTGCACATCATTTTTCAGCTTAAGGTTTCAATTTTGGTTCCGTATTTCAGCAAGTGGCCGCCCTGTTGGCGCACTGCCCAGCCGGTTTCGAAAGTTTCATATCGATGACGTCCGGCGGAGCGCATGCCTCGGATGAAGCTTGGGCCAAGGCGATGCGGATCGCGCGCGAGTTGGACCGGATTCTTGACGGGGCGGCGCCCGTGCGTGAGGCCGTGATGCGCGCGGCATCCGAGCTGCGGCTTTCGACACGCCAAGTCTACAACTATCTGGCGCGGTATCGGGAAGAGCGCAGGGTATCGTCCCTGCCGCCGCGAACGAGTGGGACAAGGAAACCAAGGATCGGCGTCTTGAGCGTCTGATCGACGATCTGCTTCGTCTGCAGGCATCAGGGCATCGAATGGCAGAGGGGCGATCACTCCCGGACCTTCTTGGATCAGCCTGCTTTCAATTCAGTCGACGGCCAATGTCCATCGCGCGCCTCTCTCATCGGGATCGCTATCAGCTGTTTTGGCAATTGACGGACGGGCAATCGACGCCGTTCGGAACGCGAAGAAGTTCCGCGATCATTTATTGGAAACGCGTCGCTCAGGTTGCGCCAGCTTGGGGCGGACTGGTCACATCTTTCAGCGATGCCGTCCTGCCTCGGCCCAAAGCTGGGCCTTGCTCTAACACCGCTGGCCCGAATTTGGCGGATCTCGTTCAGGCGGCCGCGCGGCTCGATCAGCAGCGGCAAGCGCTGTAAAAATTCCCGGTGAGTTTCAGGCGCTCGCGGCCAGCCCGGCATCATTCAGCTGTTCAGGATCCGGCAGGTCCCGCAAGCTCTCCAACCCGAAGGCCGCGAGGAACGCGTCTGTGGTCACGAAGGTATAGGGGGCACCACGACGCGGCGCGCGCGGCCCAGTTCCAATCAGACCGTGTGCATGGAGCCGCCCGATCAGGTCCCGACCGATCTCCTTGCCGAAGATGTCCTTCAGCCCATCGCGCGTGATTGGCTGATGGTAGGCGATGGCCGCCAAAATCGCGACGTCGAACTCGTTCAGGTCCAGCAACTGGTCCCCGACATCCGCTGCGGAGCGGATCGCAGGCGCGTAAACAGACCGCGTCCGGAACATCCACCCCCCTGCGACCATGGCAATCTCGAACGCCCGCCCTTCTAGATCGGCGGCAAGATCCTCGATCAGCAGATCAACCGAGGTCGCCTGCCCCACTATGCGCGCCAGATCCTCGCGCGGTACAGGCGAGGCAGAGGCAAACAGTACCGCCTCGATCCGCCGCATCCATTCGCGCCAGCGCAGCTCCGGCGGCAGGTCGGACAACTCGCGGTCAAATTCAGGCTCGGAGCGATCCTTGGCCATCGTTACACCCCGTAGAGCCGGAAGGTGTCCCGGCCAGTCAGTTCGCGCACAGCGCCGAGATCGACCAGCCGGTCGCAGAGCCGCCGCGCCGCGCGGTCCGGCAAAGGCAAGACTGAGGGAGCGACCGCGTCCTGTTTCAGGAATATCTCGACGGCGTCGGCCGCCCCCTTGGCCCGAAGCTTTGGTGCGACCGCCTTCAGATGCGCCGCCCGACGCGTGAGGTTGGTGGAGAGACGCACGGCCTCGGCCGCCGATGACACGAGCGCCCGATGACAGGCGAGCTTCAATTCGTCGCCTTGCTTGCGCAGGTCGGCACGTTTCAGGCCAGCCGCCAGCAGCGGCACGACATGATCCCAACCAAGCGCCTGGGCGAGTGCAGCATCCGCGAGGATCAGCGCAGCTTCGTCAGCACGTGGCGCCTCGCGCAGAACAGCTTCCAGCACCAGTGCTGCTCGTTTGACCGGCGCCCCCACCCCCGCATCGAGCCACGTCGCGATCTGGCCCGGCTCGAAGGCCGACAAGGCTCGGCCCAGAGCCTTGACCGCCACCGGCCGCTCCACCGCGCGCCGCCAGATCAGATAGGTTTCACCTGCCGGTCCGGGTAGATCGCCGGGACGCAGAAGGTGCGCTGCATCGCGCAGTTCCCCTGCCCGCTCCCGTCGGCCAGAAAACGCAACACAAGCCTCAGCTGCGCACAGCGCGAGCCGCTCCCGCAACAAGGCTTGGGGCACCTCCGCGCATCCCAGCACAACATGCAAGTGGTTCAACGCAGCGCCCGACAAAAACGCCACATCTTCAAGGGTTTCAACCCGTGCCGAGGTGACCCAGGCGGGCATCCGGGGTAGAGTGTCTGTGTCGATGGAGTGTTCCGGTCGGGCAAATGTCATGACTGAAGCCTAAACCATCGCGGCGCTTTTCTCCAGAAAATTGCACAGAAAACGCCTCACTCTATCTTTTGCCATAATGTCCGATAAGTTTGCATTATCGGACATAAAAAGATATGCTGCGAGACAATTCAATTTCATCGCTGGATTCACTGGAAAATGGCCGCAGAGGACGAGAAATCGACATCATCAAACTCTGGTGTGATTAGTACCGCTCAGGACGACGAGAGAGATCAAGAAAAAAGCGACGATATCTCCCTGCCCGCCCACGTCCCAGGCTCCGGCAGCCTGGATCGCCTCGTCGATACCGCGCGCGACTATGCGCGCGCCGCGGCTTCTGACAATACGCTGAAGGCCTATGCGAAAGACTGGGCGCATTTCGCGCGCTGGTGCCGGATGAAGGGCGCGGAGCCTCTGCCCCCCTCACCCGAGATGATCGGGCTCTATCTCGCAGACTTGGCGTCCGGATCAGGCCCCTCCCCTGCCCTATCGGCCAGTACAATCGACCGCCGCCTGTCGGGCCTCGGCTGGAACTATGCGCAGCGGGGATTTACCCTGGATCGCAAGAACCGGCACATCGCCACGGTGTTTGCAGGGATCAAACGCAGGCACGCCCGACCGCCAGTGCAGAAGGAAGCGATCCTGGCCGAGGACATCCTCGCGATGGTGGCCACCCTTGCTTTCGACCTGCGCGGTCTGCGGGACCGGGCGATCTTGCTGATTGGCTATGCGGGCGGTCTGCGCCGCTCGGAAATTGTCAGCCTCGACGTCCACAAGGACGACACGCCGGACACCGGCGGCTGGATCGAGATCTTCGACAAGGGCGCCCTGCTCATGCTCAATGCTAAGACCGGCTGGCGCGAGGTCGAGATTGGCCGCGGCTCGAAGGATCAGACCTGCCCGGTCCATGCGCTTGAGCAATGGTTGCACTTCGCCAAGATCGACTTTGGTCCGGTCTTTGTCGGCACCTCGCGCGATGGCAAGCGGGCATCTGAAACCAGGTTAAACGACAAGCATGTCGCGCGCCTGATCAAGCGCACGGTTCTGAACGCCGGCATCCGGTCGGACCTGCCTGAGAAAGACCGCCTGGCTCTGTTCTCCGGCCATTCGTTGCGCGCCGGTCTCGCCAGCTCCGCCGAAGTCGACGAGCGCTACGTCCAGAAGCAGCTTGGCCACGCCTCGGCCGAGATGACCCGCCGCTATCAGCGACGGCGCGACCGGTTCCGGGTGAACTTGACCAAAGCCGCAGGGCTATAGGTCGACATTTCTGAGGGCTGCCAACGCTGCGACATGACGCGGAAGATCACTGCGGGAATGCAGGATATCCACGATGATGACCTCGTCAGGCTGATCTAGGAACACCAGGAAATGTTCCCCTGCCCTTATGAACCGCAGGTCTTCGACATCATCAACGAGAACTGCGCAACTCCGGCTATGGGCCTGGCCGTTCAGAATACTTTCACAGCAGTTGAGCAATTCCGCCTCGTAGAGCTCTGCTTGGCGCAGCCCAAAATTTTCGATCGTCCATCTGGCGATTTCGGTGAGGCTGGCTTCCGCACGACGGGTCAGCCGGAGGGATCGACTCATGAACGCGTGCGCGCAGACGCAAAGGCTCTCCGGATCGCATCTTTGCCGCTGCCCTCCGCAAGATCACCCGCCTTGGCCTGCGTCAGACCTTCTAGGAGACCCTTCCGGATCCCGGCCAGCTGTGCTTCTTCCTGCTCGAGCAGCCTCAGGCCAGCGCGCATGGCTTCACTCACATTCTGGTAGCGCCCGGACGCCACCAGTGCTTGAACCAGATGGTCTTGGGTTTCGGTGAGGACTACGTTGCGTGTCACCATGGATCAGGTCTCCTTCATTGGCAATATATGCCAATGTTCAGCTTTGGTCAATGGAAGCTGATCGTGGGCGATGATCAGCCATCATGCGACCTTTCTCCTCTCGTCGCTATCAATCGGTCGTTTATTAGCGATGTATGAAACTGCAAAAAGACTGTTTTGATGCCCCTGATCGGTTATGCCCGCGTATCGACCGAAGATCAGACCCCCCTGCCCCAGTCGCATGCCCTGAAATCCGCGGGTTGCGCCGAGATCCATGAAGAACAGGGCTCGGGCGGCAATCGTGCGCGACCGGTGCTTGCGCGGGTGTTGGAACGCATCGGCAAAGGCGACACGCTGGTCGTCGTGCGGATCGACCGCCTCGCGCGATCCCTCTCGCATCTCCTGGAGGTGATCGAGCGGCTGGAGGCGAAGGGAGCCTTCTTCCGCTCGCTGACCGATCCGATCGATACGTCCTCGCCTCAGGGCAAGTTCACCCTGCAGATCCTCGGCGCCGCGGCCGAGTTCGAGCGCGCCCTGATCCGCGAACGCACCAAGGCCGGCCTGGCCAGCGCACGGACCAAAGGCCGGGTTGGCGGCAATCCGGGCCTGCGCGCGCGGGATCCGGCGGCGCTGCGCAAGGTGAGGCTAGCCCGGCAGGACGGCTACATGGAACGGCTGAACGAGACAGCGCAGGACTGGGTGCTCCATGTCCGCCGCCTGCGCCCCGACTTGGCTTGGGAAGACGTAGTCCGCGTAGTCAACGGCCCACTGCCCCGCGAGCGCCAGTGGACGCAAAGCCGTCTTCTGCGCGCGGTCAACGCCTATGTCCGCGACGGCTTTCTGCCCGAGACTGTGCTCGCCCGGGCAGGCCGCCGCGAGACCGACGACCGCCTGCCCGCCATCGTCGCCGCCATCAAGGGCGCGGACCCCGACATCACGCTTCAGGCGATTTGCACCCGGCTGGAGGCGATGCGCGAGCGCACGCCCCGTGGGCGGACAAGCTGGCAACCCTCCTCGGTGAAGATGCTGCTGGAACGGGCTGAGAGACTGGGGCTGCTTGAGTAGTCGAGCTACCTTGCAAATCCTCCACGACATGGAAGGATTGCAAGGTTGTGGTCAGTTCCACGCTCAGTAGCTGTCCGGTCATGTAAAGGGGTTGACGATGCAAAGCTGGCCTTCGACGAGCAGGCCATCTTGCATGTCCTCGCTCCACAGCGTGGTACACCCCGCAACCAAAGCGCTGGCCACGATCATCGCGTCGTAGATCGAGAAGCCGTAGCGTTCAGCCAAAGCGCGGCCGACGTCATGGGTCTGAAGGGTCAGGTCTTCGACGGGACACAAGGCGCGCACGCCTTCGAGAAAGGTCGCTGCTTCCTCCCAACTGAGGCCAGCTTTGCGGCGGCAGTTCACCAGTGACTCGTTTAGAACCTGAACGCTGATCCGGGGCCCCTGCCCCAGGATGACCTCGGCGCGATCGGCCTTCGCGCCGTCGTCGAGCAGGTAAAGAACGACATTCGTGTCCGCGAACTCAGCGCTCATGCGCGTCGTCGCGGCTCAGACGTTCTGCTGCGGACAACTTGCCCCGGAAGCGGCGCAGGCCGGTCAGCACCTCATCCGCACGAGCAAGGCGACGGACTCTGACCCGACCGTTGTCCTTGACCAGGTCGATCTGATCACCCTCCTTGAGACCAAGCTCTCGGACGAGCTCCGCGGGCAAACGGACGGCCAGCGAGTTACCCCATTTTGCGACCTGCATCGTGACCTCCCCTGTGGATACACGTCTTGCAATGTATATCCGAAGGGTTCCGAAGACAAGCCTGCCCCAAACCCTAGCTACTCTTGTGCATGACGCAGCGACTGACACCAAATCTAGAAAGAGCTTGCACGAATCTGATAGCTCGGGCAATAGTCTCGATAAATAACGCGCGATCACATAAAAAACGCGCCCACGAATCGAGGCAGAGATGAGCGAAGCTGAGCAGGACCTGGACATTGCCATCGGGCACTACGCAGAGCTTCTTGCGTCTAATCTTCATGCGCAACGTGCTGCCCACTTCCCTCCCGACGCCAAAAAAATCATGCGCAGCCTGACCAGCGGCGAGGCGGCCGAGTTGCTTGGCGTCGATCATACCTACCTTCGCAAGCTTCATCGAGAAGGAAAGATCGCTGACGTGGAAACCACTGCGGGCAGCCACCGGCGATATACCCTCGATGATATCTGGGAGATTCGCCACGCCCTTGAGGCAAACGCGAAGAAGCCTGGGACTTACGTTCCGGGACGTCGTGCCGGTGACGAGCTTCAGATTGTTTCTGTTGTGAACTTCAAAGGCGGGTCCGGGAAAACGACAACATCCGCTCACCTTGCACAGCGCTTGGCTCTCAAGGGATACCGTGTCCTTGCGATCGATCTGGACCCCCAAGCATCCCTTTCCGCGCTGCATGGCATCCAGCCTGAGCTGGACCTGATGGAGGGTGGGACGCTGTATGATGCGGTTCGCTACGATGAGCCGGTCCCGATCTCGGACGTGATCCGCAAGACCTACATCCGTGGTCTTGACCTGATTCCCGGGAACCTCGAGCTCATGGAATTCGAACATGAGACACCGGCAGCCATTCAGCGTGGCGGCGCCCGCGCATTCTTTGCCCGTGTGCGCGACGTGCTCGACAGTGTCGAAGCAGACTATGACGTCGTCGTCATCGACTGTCCGCCGCAGCTTGGTTTTTTAACCATGTCCGCCCTTTCAGCATCTTCAGGGGTGCTTGTTACCGTTCACCCGCAAATGCTCGATCTGATGTCCATGTCGCAGTTTCTGCGAATGACCGCTGATCTGCTTGGCGTCATCCGGGATGCTGGCGCAAACCTTCGCTTCGACTGGCTGCGCTTTTTGCCGACCCGCTACAAGGTGGGTGATGCCCCGCAGACCGAGGTCATTGCTTTCATCCGGGGTCTGTTCGGCAGGTCAGTCCTGACCAACCACATGGTTGAGTCGACTGCGATCTCTGATGCAGGGCTGACGAAGCAGACGCTCTACGAGGCCGACAAGAAGGACTTCACGCGTCAGACTTTCGATCGTGCAATCGAATCCATGAACGCCGTCAACGATGAGATCGCGGAGATCATCCAGAACACGTGGGGACGCAATGGCAAGAAAGCCTAAACTGGGACTGCCACTGCAGACCCTGCGCAACGCGCCCGACGCTCTTGAGGGGCGCAGGCTGCGCGGCGGCGTTTTCGAAATCGAGCCTGACCAAATCGAAACCACAGGTCGGCTCGATGACCGGCTGCAGATCGAGACTGAAGGCCTCAAGGCGTCAATTTCCAAGAACGGACAGCGAGTACCAATCCTCGTCCGGCCGCTTGAGGGTGATCGCTACAGCCTGATCTATGGCCGTCGTCGACTGGAAGCTTGTAGAGAACTTGGGATCAAGGTCCGCGCCATTGTCACAGAGATGGAGGGCGATCAGGCTCTTCGTGATCAGCTGTTGGAGAACCAGGAGCGGCGGGATCTAAGCTTCATCGAACGAGCGCTTGTTGCCGCAGCCTTGCTCGACGGTGACCATCTGAGCGCATCCGAACGCACCAACAAGGGTGTCGCCGAGGTTCTCAATCTGACCGAGGCAGGAGTGTCGCAGCTGTTAAGCGTGGTCCGCACCGTTGGGGAGGACCTGGTCCTCGCCATCGGTGCCGCTCCGGGCATTGGTCGGCCCAGGTGGGAAGAGCTCAAGAAGTTGCTGGGAGCTACGGATGCCGATCGCGAACTGCTTGCAGCTTTGGCGGGTGAGGCCAAGACATCCTACCAAGGCGGTATTGACGAGAAATCCGATCATGCATTTTTGGCCGTCCTTTCTGCTGCAGGGAAGCCCGAACAGGCTACATCCTCGTCTCGCCCTCGCGGGCGACCCGGCACGGTGATTCCGGGGGTCGGTGCCGCCACTGTCACGACCGGACGTCGTGGAAAGCAACTCAAGCTCGAGTTGAAGGCTGAGGAGAGCGATTTTGTCAGCTGGCTTGAGGGCAACGCCCCGCAGCTGATCGCCGAGCTTCACGAGCGCTGGAAGCGTTCGGAAGACTGAGGAAGAGCAACAATCAAAAAGGAGGCACGAGACAGGCAGAAAAGAAAAAGGCCCCGAGAAGCAAGCTTCACGAGACCTTCCTTAGGTTTCGCACGGGACCAGCCCGCTACAAAACTTCAGTTTTCGCACCTCTGAATGTAGCGATCTGGCCCCTTTCCCGCAAGCGCAAAGCGATTCGCGGGCCAGGGAAATTTTGCCTTCGTGAATGACATCATGGATTACACACCGATTTCGCCGTTTATGCGGCCGATCTCGCACGCCCATCTGCGCGTGGTCGAGCGTCCCGAGGCGTCTGTTCCCGGCAAGCCCGTCTACAAGTGGGAGCTCCTCCGCGAGCTGTCCAAGGCACAGGCCGCCTTTGGGGTTTCCGAGCGCGATCTGACCGTTCTTCAGGGACTTCTCAGCTTCTTTCCGGACGATGCACTCGGCGGCAACGCCGAAATGGTCGTCTTCCCATCCAACAAGGCGATCTGCGAGCGGCTGAACGGCATGCCTTGCTCGACGATGCGCCGTCACCTCGCACGGTTGGTAGAGGCAGGCTTGCTCATGCGGCGCGATAGCCCCAATGGGAAGCGGTATGTGCGCAAGCGTGGTGAAGATCGCGTGGCCTTCGGCTTTGACCTCTCCCCGCTCTATTGCCGGGCAGAGGAGATTGCACGGGCCGCAGAGGCTGTGCGAGAGGCCGAGGACCGTGTGCGGCGACTGAGGGAGGTGGTGAGCCTTATGCGTCGCGACCTGTCCGCTCTGGCGGAGTTCGGCGAGGAGATCCAGCCCGGGCTTGGCCTATGGGACCAGCTCCGCGACACGGTCGCTCTCACAGCCCGTGCTCTTCGCCGCAAGCTTTCGTTTGAGGAACTGTCGGCATTCCGAACTGAACTGGAGACCCTTCTTGACCAAGCGCGTAATGCCATTGATGGCCCTGAAACAGAAGAAATGGACACCAATGATGCCCATTTTGAGCGTCACGATCATAATTCAAATAAAGAAACTATAGATCTTGAACCTGCCTTAGAAAAAGGCGGGGCGGCGGGCGGCGGGCCTGATGATGATACGGGTGAGCCCGTGGCTGACATTGAAGAGCCTGACACGAGGCGGGTGCCGAAAATCCCACTCCACCTGGTAATCGCCGGCTGTCCCTCGCTCAAGACTTTCTATCAGGGCGACGTTCGACACTGGCACCAGCTTTTCGACGCGGCTTGTCATGTACGGCCGGCCATGGGGATCAGTGTTTCCGCTTGGGAAGAAGCGCAGCGCTGCATGGGACCAGAGCAAGCCTCGATCGTCGTCGTGGCCATGCTGGAACGTTTTTCCGACATCAGATCACCGGGTGGATACTTGCGGGCGCTGACGTCTAAGGCCGCGGCGGGCGAATTCTCTTGCGGTCCGATGGTCATGGCTTTGATCGGTCGGCGAAGTGCGGCTTAACAGCTGTTAAGTTTCAACGTCATCGGAGCTCAGTTGGCCTAACTTAACAGCTGTTAAGTTGCCTCTTGGCAACCATACGATCGTCGAGAGGGAAAGGAGTGTTGGTTTGAGGGTGACGGGAAGTGAGATCGGGAGAGTGGCTTCCGGCGCCCGTCGTGGAGAAGATCTGATGACGAAACCTGTCCAGAGAATCACCATGTCCCCTTCAGGGGATATCCCTTTCGACAAGCTGGTGCTGAGCCAGTCCAACGTGCGGCGCATCAAGGCTGACGTGTCCGTCGAGGAACTCGCCGAAGATATCGCCCGCCGCGGTCTGTTGCAGAGCCTGAGCGTGCGGCCCGTCTTGGCTGACGATGGGACCGAGACCGGCAAGTTCGAAATCCCGGCCGGTGGACGGCGGTTCCAAGCGCTGTCCCTGCTGGTGAAGCAAAAGCGTTTGGCGAAGACCACGCCCATTCCCTGCAACGTGCGGGATGCAGCGTCCGACATCCTCGCAGTGGACGATTCCCTTGCGGAAAATATGCAGCGTGTCGCCTTGCACCCGCTTGATCAGTTCCGCGCGTTTGTGTCCCTGCGCGACAAGCGTCAGAGTGATGCGGAGATTACTGCGACCTTCTTCGTGACGCCTTAGATCGTAAAGCAGCGCTTGAAACTCGCTTCCGTCGCCCCTGCCCTGCTTGATATCTATGCCGAGGATTGCGTGACGCTGGAGCAGCTCATGGCCTTCACCGTGAACCCCGATCACGCGCGTCAGGTTCAGGTCTGGGATGTGATCCATTCATCCTGGAACAAGGAGCCATTCCAAATCCGGCGCATGCTGACCGAGGCCTCGGTCCGGGCGTCTGACCGGCGCGCAGTCTTTGTGGGTGTTGATGCCTATGAAGCGGCGGGCGGCACGATGCTGCATGACCTGTTCCAAGGCACTGATGGAGGTTGGCTCGAAGACCCTGACCTGCTTGATCGGCTGGTGACGGAAAAACTCCAGGCCGAGGCAGAGACGGTTGCAGTTGAGGGCTGGAAGTGGATCGAGGTCGCACTCGACCTAGCCTACGGCTACAGCCACGGCCTGCGGTCCCTGTCCGGCGATCCGGCACGGATGACGAAGGCGCGGCCCATGCCAAGCTGCTCGCCGAGTATCGGGCGCTGGAAGAGGAGTGCGCGTGTCAGGATGAGATCCCCGATGAAATCGACACGCGGCTTAGCGTTTTGGAAAGGGAGATGGAGAAGATCGAGACGCGACCGTTGATCTTCGATCCGTTGGAAATCGGACGGGCAGGGGCGTTCGTCACGCTCGACCGCTACGGCGCGCTGGCAGTCTATCGCGGCTATGTGCGTCCAGAGGATGAGCCCGTTGAGGAGGCCGCAGTCTAGGATGGTGCTGATCCTGCGGTGGCGGGGCAGGGGGCTGATCGTGATCTCACCGATGGCCATGCCAGTGCCGCTCATGACGGAACCGTCATCATGGCGGGTGGCCAGCCGATCGGAGCTGACTTGCAGGAGGATGAGGATGACGGGGCGCTGAAGCCACTGCCCGAGCGGTTGGTCATGGAGTTGACGGCCCACCGGACGCTGGCGCTGCAAGAAGCGATCGGGCGCTCGCCGGATATGACGCTGACGCTGCTGCTGCTGAAGCTCGTCACGGACACCTTCCGCACCTCCTCTGCTTCGGGAAGCTGTTTCGAAGCCTCAGTGCGTCACGTCTACATGTCGGCGCAGGCGCCCGATCTCAAGGACAGCGTGGTGGCCAAGCTGGTCGACGAGCGTCATGCGGAATGGGAAGCCGATCTGCCGCTTGGCGATGATGCGGCACTCTGGGACTATCTGACGGTCCTCGATCAGGGCAGTCGGTTGGCCTTGCTGGTGCATTGCCTCAGCTTCGGCGTCAACGCGCTGCATGAGAAGGTGAACCCTTACGGGGCAGGCATCTCCGCAGGCGGTCTGACCTGGCGGATGGCGCATTCCGATCCCGTGGCGCGCGCGACAGGTCTCGATATGGTCAGGCGGAATGGGAGCCGACGGTGGACACCTATCTCAACCGCGTGCCCAAGGCCCACATCCTCGAGGCCGTGCGCGAGGCGAAAGGGGAGGGGACTGCCCAGCTCCTCGATCACTTGAAGAAAGGCGAGATGGCCAGTGAGGCCGAGCGCTTGCTGAAGGGCAGCGGCTGGTTGCCCGAGGTCCTGCGCCGGAACGATCTCGTGGCGCTAGACGATGAGGACTGTGCCGAAGGGCAGGGGGTAGATGCCGAAGTGGCTGACAGCGTCAGTGAAGCTGACCTTCCCGCATTCCTGACGGATGACCTGCCTGCTGAAGGCGCGTCGATGCTGGCCGCAGAATAGCATGATCCAGCCGGGGGCGGGAATTCCGCCCCCCCCCAATCACACTATAATGTAACAATATCAATAAGATGAGTGCGATTACTCGCATTCGGAATGAGGAATCATGTCTGCAACAACCATCATTGACACAGCCCCCCTTGGGGCGCTCATTCGCTACACCGACGGTAGTCCCAAGCCGCCGGCACGCTTCACGAAGAAGCTCGCAGCCTGGGAGCGCTCGAACGGCGTTGGCCGTCTTGTGAAAAAGGAGCCACCCCGACCTTACCCGACATGGACGGCTCCCGCGTCGTTCACGCTGCATGAGGGCAATTTCGCCTCTGACGGGGTCATCCTCGTCACCATCTTGCGCAGCCATTCGGCTGACAGCGCCCTGGTCTTCGAGGTGACCGAGCAGCCGAAGCCCGGGCAGGTGCGCGTGCTTCTCGACTTCGGCGGCAACACCGAGCTGCTGCATTTGGCGGAATCTGTCACTGCGGCCGAGCTTTGGATCGCCAAGGAAGGATACCGCAATGCGCGACTTGAAATCGTCGGCGATGAAGAGGGCGAAAGGGCAGGGGGCGCGGACCTGGCCGCCTGAGCCCAACTGAAACTGAGGGGCCCGCCCAAGCACGGGCCTCTCAACCATCACAACCCTGTTCTTTGAGTTCGCGGGGCACCAAAGGAACCATCCCCAAAGAAGGACGTCTTCGACCAAAAGCTTGGCCGGGAGGCTGGCGGCGTTACAAACATCAGCGGGACAACCGGCTCCTGACATTGGGGGACCATCCCCCGCTCGCCATTCCCTTCCTTGCCCCGAATTCTGTCTTCGAGATCAACCCGCGAGGGGTCGGACTACGGGCAAGCCCGTGCCGCCGGGCGGATTCGGACGAGCCGAACGCACCCGGTGATGTCAGTCAGTATTCGGGCCTTCGAGGTCCTGTCGCGCGGGGGATGGTCCCCCGCCTCCAAGACAGGAGCCAAACAGATGTCCCGCAAAGATGCCCACGCCTTCGCGTCGACGGCATGCGTCGACCCCTCGCCGCTACGCTCATGGTCTCGATTGTCGTCTTCCAGGCAGGGGATGGAACCTTCGGCGCCGTCCCCGCCGATGAAATCGACGGCGACGAAGTCGTGATCGTCTCGGAGTACGATCCCTTCGGGTGAGGCTTTGGCCTCACTTCCCGAGGGTCCCGGGCACGGCGCAGGTGCGCCTCCGGGCCTATTGCCAACCGTCTGACCTTGCGCCGATTAAATGGACGGTCATCGGACTATCGCGTGCCTGCCAGCACTGGCTGGCCATCCTCTCGCCATTCCGGCAAACCGCCGTCAAGGCGGCGCGCATTGAAACCGTGTTTGCGCAGGGCGGCCACAGCTTGGTGGGCATAGATGCAATAGGGGCCCCTGCAATAAGCCACGATTTCGGCGGCTGGATCGAGCGTTGGGACAATCCGCTCGATCTCCGTCAGCGTCGCGTTGAGCGCGCCCGGAATGTGACCCGCAGCGTATTCATCTGCGGGGCGGACATCGAGCACGGTCACAGAACCCTCGACGATCCGTGCTGCGAGGTCTTCCCGGCTGACCGGTTCGGGGGCATCCTCGCCGCTTGAAAGCCCCCGCAGGATACGCTCGACCTGCGCGAGGTTCCGCTCGGCAACGATGCGCAGAAGGTCCATCAGCGCGAGGGTCTTCACGTCGGTCAGCCGGTAGATCACTGCCTTGCCGTCACGGCGGCTGGTGACGAGTGCGGCCCGGCGCAACTGTTGCAGATGTTGTGAGCAGTTGGCGACGGTGAGGCCTGTCTTTTCCGCCAGCGCCTCCACTCCTCGTTCCGCTTGCGCCAATTGTTCCAGCAACATTAGACGCGCCGGTGCAGAGAGCGCGCGGGCGACAAGCGCATATTCCTCAAGCAGGGCTGTCCTCAGGCTGGTTGACATTGGGAACTCCAAGTCCTAAACATTCAAGTGATAAATTGAATGATAGCGATTTGGTCGCTTTCCGCAACCCTAAGGGTCAAGACCATGTCTGAATTGATCCTGTCCGCAGAACCTGCCATCCGCCTCAGCATCTTTATTGGCGTGCTGGCGGCGATGGCGCTGTGGGAAGTGGCGGCTCCCCGGCGTCGGCGCGAGATCCCGCGCGTCATCCGCTGGACGAACAACTTGGGCCTCGTGGTGCTCGACACTGTAATCCTGCGGCTGACCTTTCCGATCGTCGCTGTCGGGCTGGCCGTCATGGCCGAGGATCGCGGCTGGGGGCTGTTCAACAATATTGACGCGCCCGTGTGGGTTGCCATCGTCGTCTCGATGCTGCTGCTCGATCTGGCGATTTACCTTCAGCACGTGATGTTCCACGCGATCCCCGGCTTGTGGCGGTTGCACCGGATGCACCACGCCGATCTTGATTTTGACGCCACGACAGGCCTGCGCTTCCATCCCGTGGAGATCCTCATCTCCATGGGGATCAAACTTGCGGCGGTCGGGGCGCTCGGACCGCCCGCCGTGGCGGTCTTGCTCTTCGAGGTGATCTTGAACGCGACCGCGCTCTTCAACCACGCCAATATCGACCTGCCGCGTCCGGTGGACCGCGTGCTGCGCCTCTTCGTCGTCACGCCAGACATGCACCGCGTCCACCATTCCGTCGACCCGCGCGAGACCAATTCGAACTACGGCTTCAACCTGCCGTGGTGGGACCGGCTGCTTGGCACCTACATCGCCCAGCCCGCGAAGGGCCACGAGGGGATGGAGATCGGCATCGAGCAATTCCGGACCCGCCGTGATCTTTGGCTCGACCGGATGCTGATCCAGCCAGTGCGCGGCCCAGCTTCTGGACATGCGCTTGATCCGCACAACTCGGCAAGAGCGCGGACAGAATTATAACAAAAGAACTCCAGGGAATGACCTGCGAGACCAAGGCATAGTCAACTAGATCAGCTGATTTGGTTGATGTTGGCTGGCTTCGCCAACGGCTTAAGCCGCACGGTCTTGTGCTGGAAAAAATGAGTGTCTATAGGTATTCTGACGCAACCTGTCAGTTGAATTCCTGCATAATCGTTTGATGCGTCTGAATACGCTGCATGGCCTCGATGCGCAGGGCCAGCAAAACCGCTGCAGTTCCTTGACAAGCGCTGCCCTAAATCAGATGATTATCGCATGGGGTTTGCGAGCGCCCCACGAAGCGTCAGCTGAAGATCGCGTTCCATATCACCCGCAAGACGGAGGAACGCACATGCCTGCGCCCAATGCCATTTCGTTCGACAAACTGACCCGTATCATCGGAACACCGCGCGCACCGCTTTTGCTCGATGTGCGGTCCGAGGAAGATTTCGCGGCTGATCCACGTTTGCTGCCCGGTGCTGTCCGGGTCGATGATCAGGCGCTTGCCAGCCTTGCGCCCCAGCTTGGTGGACAGCCCTCAATCGCTGTCTGTCAGGCAGGACACCGGCGCAGTCAGGGCGCGGCTGCCTGGTTGCGCGCCGAGGGGTGCCCTTCAGAGTATCTTGAGGGCGGGTTCGACGCGTGGCGCGCGGCCGAACTGCCGTTGATCGATTCAACGCGGCTGCCCGCGCGCGACGGACAAGGCCGCACCATCTGGGTGACGCGCTCGCGTCCCAAGATCGACCGGATCGCGTGTCCCTGGCTGATCCGCCGCTTTCTCGACCCTCGTGCGGTCATCCTGTTTGTCGCACCGGCCGAGGTGGTGGGTGTGGCCGAACGCTATAACGCCGCGCCGTTCGATATCGAAGGTGTGTTCTGGAGCCACCGCGACGACCTCTGCACGTTTGATGTGATGCTGGCAGAGTTTGGCCTGGGCACCCGGGCGCTTGACCGGCTGGCCACGATCATTCGTGGTGCTGATACCGCGCGTCTCGATCTCGCGCCAGAAGCGGCAGGTCTGCTGGCCGCATCACTTGGTCTGTCACGTATGTATTCAGACGATCTGGAGCAGTTGGATGCTGGAATGTTGCTCTACGACGCCTTCTATCGCTGGGCGCGGGATGCAACTGACGAGACACATAACTGGCCTACCAACAAGCCGAAGGCAGACTGATGCAGGACCGCACATACCCAACGCTGACCGAGGCTACCCGTATCTGGGCCCGCATCGGCCTCCTGAGCTTCGGCGGTCCGGCCGGACAGATCGCGCTCATGCACCGCATCCTGGTCGAGGAGCAGCGCTGGCTGGGCGAGAAGCGGTTTCTCCATGCGCTGAACTATTGCATGTTGTTACCAGGCCCGGAAGCGATGCAGCTCGCCGTCTATATCGGCTGGCTGATGCACCGCACGCTCGGCGGCATCATCGCGGGCGTCCTGTTCGTGCTGCCCGGCATCGTGGCGATCATGGCACTCAGCTGGATTTATGCGCTCTACGGAAATGTTGGGCCGGTCGAGGCGCTTTTCTTTGGGCTGAAGGCTGCTGTTCTGGCCATTGTGGTGCAGGCGGTTATTCGTATCGGCTCGCGGGCACTCAAAAACGGAGCGATGGTCGGAATCGCCGCTGCTTCGTTCGTGGCCATTTTCGGTTTTGCGGTGCCGTTTCCGCTGATCATCCTGATTGCTGGCCTGATCGGGTTCTTTGGGGCGCGAGCGGGCCTGCCCGCGTTCCAAGGTGGCGGCGGACACGGCAAGGTCGGGGCAGTCCAGGTCGACGACGCTGATACCCTGCTCGGCGAAGAGTCACCGGATCATACGCAGGTCAACCGGGGCTGGGCGTTTCGCATTTCTGGTGTTTTCCTTGCCCTCTGGCTTGCTCCAGTGGCGCTGCTCTTCGCCATACTGGGGCCAGAGAACGTCTTTTCGCAGATCGCGGGCTTTTTCAGCGTCATGGCTGTGGTTACTTTTGGTGGGGCGTATGCCGTGTTGGCCTATGTCGCCCAAGAGGCGGTGCAGAATTACGGCTGGCTCGCTGCCGGTGAGATGCTAAATGGTCTCGGCATGGCAGAGACGACGCCGGGGCCGCTCATCATGGTAACGCAGTTCGTGGGCTTCATGGGGGCCTTCCGCGAGGCGAGTGGCCTATCGCCCTTGATGGCTGCAACGCTCGGTGGGCTGCTGACGACATGGGTCACCTTTGTGCCTTGCTTCCTGTCGATCTTTCTCGGTGCTCCCTTCATCGAGCGTCTGCGCGATAACGCCGTCCTGACGGCGGCACTGACCGCCATCACCGCAGCCGTGGTGGGCGTCATTCTCAATCTGGCCGTCTGGTTCGGGATGCATGTCGTCTTTGACGACGTCAGGGCCGTGACCGGTATGGGCCTGAACATCGAAGTGCCTGTGTTTGCGTCGGTTAATCCTGCCGCGCTGTTTCTGGTGCTGGCGGCCGTGATTGCGGTGTTCCGTTTCAAGTTCGGCCCGGTCACAATTCTCGTTGGATGCGCGGTCGCAGGCGTCGCATTGCGAACCATGGGTGTCGGGTAACTCTTCGCGCGCCCATCTACCTAAAGCTGCGACGCCCAACGGGGATGGTTCTCATCCACGACAAAGGTATGCACGTGCTTCCGGGCCCCCTGAAGATGCGGGTGGTCGGGTGGCAGGTTGTCATGGGTATGCTCAAGCGTTTCCGGATCTACACTTGGCCAAAGGCGCATGGCGGCCAGGATGCCTGCAGCTGCCAGCACCGTCATCACACCGAGCGCCGGAATAAGTCCGAACTGCGTCATCAGCAATCCTGACAGCGGATAGGTCAGCAACCAGCAGGCATGGCTCAGTGCGAACTGTGCTGCGAACAGCGCGGGTCGATCCTCTGCATGGGCAGAGCGGCGCAACAGCCGCCCGGATGGCGTCAAGACGGTGGAATACCCCAGACCCACAAGCAGCCACGCTCCAAGCAGCACTGGCCAGATCGGCCCTGCCAGTGCGACGTCAACCGCGAGTGCGGCCAGTGTCAAAACCATCAGTGTTGCACCGCCGATCATCACCCGCCGGTCTGCAATCCTGTCCAGCACAGGTGGCAAAAACAGTGCGGCAGCCATCGATCCCGCACCGAATGCGAACAGCGCCCATGCAAGGGCGGACGCATCCAGCCCGAGCGTGCCACGCACCAACACGACAGAATTGACCAGCACCATCGCGCCCGCCGCCGCTGCCGCCATGTTCAGCGCCAGCAGCCCGCGCAGACGGGGCGTGACAAGGTAAATGCGGATGCCGCGCGTCGTTCGGTCATAGATGCCGCGCGGTATGGATGGTTTGGGGCTGGGCAGCATGACCGAGATGATCAGCATGGCCGAGGCGGCAAAACCTGCTGCGGTGCCAAGGAACAGCGCGTTGTAGCTGACCATCGCCAGCAATAGCCCCGCCAGCATCGGGCTTGCGATATTCTCCAGATCATAAGCCAGCCGCGACAGTGATAACGCACGGGTATATTGGGCCTCGTCCGGCAGGATGTCGGGGATGGTTGCCTGAAACGTCGGCGTGAAAGCGGCTGAGGCGGATTGCAGCACGAAGATCAGCGCATAAACCTGCCAGATCTCCGTCACGAAGGGCAGGCACAGCGCCACGGCCGCGCGAAGCAGATCGAGCACCACCAGAAACGCGCGCCGGTTCACCTTGTCGGCAAAAGCGGCGGCCACAGGTGCGACACCCACATAGGCCACCATCTTGATTGCGAAGACCGTCCCCAGCACCATCGCGGCATTCGCGCCCGCCAGATCATAGGCCAGCAGGCCAAGAGCGACAGTGGCCAAACCCGTGCCCAGCAATGCAACGACCTGTGCCGCGAAGAGGTGACGGTAGGTGCGGTCGGCAAGGACTTGCAGCATGGGGGCGGTCCTAAAGGTAGCGCGAGATCGCTTTCAGTTCTTCACGATCTGCAGGGGATTGGTCGGCATCAAGGCAATGGTCGATATGGTCATGGATCAGGGCGCGCTTTGCATTGGCTACTGCATTTTCGACCGCCTGCATCTGCTGCGCAATCTCGACGCAGGGTTTGCCTGCCTCGATCATCTCGATCACGGCACGCAAATGCCCATCGGCGCGTTTGAGCCGAGCAATTAAAGCAGGGTGGGTTGCATGGGGATGGGGCTTTATCATACAACGGAAATATCCCCCCCGAGGGGATAGAACAAGATGGCATGATCAACATGCTGCGGACAGGATCGAGCAGTCAGGAATTCCCGTGCATGGGCTGAAAACTTTCGGACGAACCGCGTGGTCGGCACTTTTGTGTCTGGCGCTGATCGTGTGGTCGATCACACCAACGACGGACCATGCGCCATCGGTGTTCGATGTCATTGCCGATCACCGCGCGATGGTCGCGGAACACGGGCATACCCACGGCTTCGACGAGGATTTGGCATGGGCCTTACATGGCCATAGCCATGATGTGGCTGATCATGACCATAGCCCGGCTGTGCTGGCGCTGGCCGCGACAACGAACGAAGTATGGGACAGCCGTGATGTCTGGCATCTCCATGCTTCCTCGGCAGGACCACATCGCAGTTACATGATCGACCGACCTCCACGTGCATGATGCGGGCCGCGTTGCGGCACGACCTTTCCATCAATCACACACTGGAGACAAATCCATGACCTCGACTTCGCGGGTCCTGCGCGCCGTGGTACCCAGCCGCCCGCTTGCGCTGACCTTTATCCTGCTTGCCGCTTTCATGCTGACGGCGGCGCAGGCCTTTGCCCATAATGTCACTGCAGGTGACGCGGGCTATATTCAGGAAATCTGGGGGGTGAAGATCATTCCCTTCATCTACCTCGGGGCCAAACACATGGTCACGGGGTATGACCATATCCTGTTCCTGCTGGGCGTCGTCTTCTTCCTTCACCGGATGAAGGACGTTGGCATCTATGTCAGCTTGTTCGCCATCGGCCATTCCGTTACCATGCTGCTTGGCGTCTGGTATGGCTGGGGCATCAACGCCTATATCATCGATGCGATCATCGGGTTGTCGGTGGTTTACAAGGCGCTCGACAACCTTGGCTATTACCAGAAATGGTTCGGCTTCCAACCCAATACCAAGGTCGCAACACTGATCTTCGGGCTGTTTCACGGCACGGGTCTGGCCACGAAGATCCTTGAATACCAGATCCCGCAGGATGGCCTGCTGCCGAACCTTCTGGCCTTCAACGTCGGAGTCGAGGTGGGCCAGCTGCTTGCCCTTGCCGTGATCCTGATCGTCATGGGCTACTGGCGGCGGCACCCCAACTTCATGCGCCAAGCCACCGTCGCAAACATCGTGATGATGGGCCTTGGCATCTGGCTGACGGCCTATCAGGTCGCCGGTTACATCGCTTCAACCTGAACAAAGAACGGATAGTCACATGCATAATGCACCCAAACCAAACATCGAAGAATTGCCAACCAAGGCACAATTGTTCCGCTCCACTATCATCGCGGGCATCGGCGCAGTTGCAATCATGGTCACGGTTTACCTGCCTGCGGAATATGCCATCGACCCCACAGGCGTGGGCCGTGTTCTGGGCCTGACCGAAATGGGCGAAATTAAAGTCCAGTTGGCCGAAGAGGCAGAGGCAGACCGGCTGCTGGATGAACAGCGCGCGCTTGATCAATCGTCCAGTCTGCTGGACAGCGTGTTCGGCCTGTTCCTGGGTGCCGCCCATGCACAGGAAGCCTGGCAGGACGAAGTCACCTTCGTTCTGGAACCCGGTGACACAGCCGAGATCAAGATGACGATGGAGGCTGGCAACACGGTCACCTACGCTTGGACCGCAACTGGCGGACGGGTCAATTTTGACCTGCATGCCCACAGTGGCGGAGAGTCTGTCGATTATGAGCGTGGCGCTGGCCAGACCGAAGGCGCGGGCACAATCGAAGCGCCATTCGCCGGTGATCACGGCTGGTTCTGGCGCAACCGCGACAGCACGCCCATCACCATGACCATCCAGGTGCGTGGTGAATACAGCGACATCGTCGAAACTTATTGAACCATTCGGTGCCTGCGGTTCGCCGCAGGCACCGCTATCAATTGCAGCTCAGGCGTGATTAATCATTGCATTGGGCGGCGGTGACATAATTTCACGATCACTCGTGCGAGCTTTCGCGAAAAGTCCTCATGAGCTGGGATTCTAGAAGATGTCCTGGAGCCATATTAAAAGCGAGATCTTAGTCAGCGCCATGGCAACAGTGGGATGAAAACAATAAACTCTGCGGCGCTCTTGGCATTCGCGGATCATTGACTGTAGAAATGGGCAATCAGGGCCATCCCACGGCGCTGGCTGCGGGTTAGAACCTGCACAGTTTTTGAGGAGAGCCCAATGAAACATCTTTTTTGGACCTTGGCTGCAATTTTTGTGCCGCTGTCGGCCGTCGCAGAAATGCTCAATGTGCAAGTAGTTGAGCCCGGTATCTGGGCCATCGAAGGCCCAGCAACGCAACGCGACCCGGAAAACTTGGGCAACAACGCAACATTTGGGCTGATCGAAACGGATGAGGGCGCGGTGCTGGTTGATCCAGGCGGCACTTGGGCGGGTGCCGTGATGCTGCACGAGGTGGTGCGCGATCTGACCGAGCAGAAGGTCACTCATGTCATAAATACCGGTGGGCAAGACCACCGTTGGCTGGGCAATGGTTATTGGCAGGACCAAGGCGCTATCGTGATTGCCGCGAACGCAGCCGTCGAGGACCAGCAAGCGCGCGCATCCATGCAACTCAGCATGTTGTCACAATTGGTAGGGGCGGGTCTTGATGGCACCGAACCCGCCTTTGCCACAGTCACGTTCCAATCGGATCACGTCTTGGAGCTTGGCGGACGCGTGATCGAGATCCACCACGAGGGCGCGGCACACACCTCAGGCGACAGCTTCGTCTGGCTGCCGCAGGAACGGGTCGTGTTTACGGGCGATATCGTCTATGTCGGCCGCACTCCAGGTGTCATGGAGTTTTCCGACAGCGCAGCGTGGTTGGACAGCTTCGCCGCCATCGAGGCTCTGGACCCGGAATATGTCGTCCCTGGCCATGGTCCCCTGACCACCTTGGCACAGTCACAGGCAGATACGCGCGACTACCTGCACAACCTGCGCGAACGGATACGTGTGCACATAGAGGACGGCGGTGACATCATCGGGTCAGTCAACGTGGATCAGTCCGCATTCGCCTATCTGGACCAGTTTGAGGCCCTTGCCGGTCGGAACGCACAGGCCGTGTTCCAACAGATGGAATGGGAATAGGCCAAACCAGATAAATACGCCCAGGCTGTTTGAACCTTTAGGCAAAGCCATTTTGCTTCTCCAGAAAGGTTGCATTGATAATTGGCGGAAATATGGACCTTCGTTGTCGATAGGTTGCGCTACACCTTTGTGCCGCGTGCATCGCCGCTCCTCCTCAACCG
Source organism: Seohaeicola sp. 4SK31 (assembly GCF_028802875.1). NCBI lineage: Bacteria > Pseudomonadati > Pseudomonadota > Alphaproteobacteria > Rhodobacterales > Roseobacteraceae > Seohaeicola > Seohaeicola sp. 4SK31. The sequence goes on from NZ_JARAMP010000026.1 coordinate 45,851, forward strand.
ATAGCTAGGTCGTCTTTCGACTTCCCAGCAGCCAGCGCGTCTACGAACCACTGGGGTTTGCGCCCCCGGCCGGACCAGGTGAGCGCGGTGTCCTCGGGGTGCCGGTATTTCGCCGCTGCCGGTGCACGGGAGGATTTCGTCTCGGTGCCGACAAGTTCGGCCAGGGAGTAGCCCAGATTCTGGGCGAAGGCATCCACCTTGGCGCGGGCTTTCGCCGTCTGTCGATCCTTATAGGTAGATATCGCCTTGGCGACGTCCTTTCGCATTTTCATCAACTTGCAGAGCGACAGTGCCTCGAGATCGTAATCAGCCATTGATGCGGTCCGTGTCCTGAATGTTTCGGTATGCGCCGCAGGACGCGACGCTGCACGGCATCGCCGATCGGCTGCAGTCCATTCAGCGGCGGAACTTCTACCTGCTCGCTGCCGAAGTCAGCCACCGCGGTCGCTACTACCACGAATACACTATGTCCGTGGACGTCACCCGCGATGGCCCGACCTGGCAGCCGCCCACCGAGGACGCAGAGGAGATCGTGACTGAGGCGCTGCGCGACCTTGCCCGCTGGCTCTACCGTCAGCTTCAGAGTGAATACGACCACCTTACCTCGAACGAGTCCGCTGAGGACGGCATCACCGCTAATGAATACACCTTCACCGTAGGGGGGCGGCGGTTCGGATGACACATGGAAGGGCTCAACCCATCTCTTGCAGAATATCCAGAATGTATGTATATTCTGGACAAATGGAGACCCTGATCATGCATGAGCTTCCCGAGTTCAAGGCGGCC
>NZ_JARAMP010000027.1:0-45259 GCF_028802875.1 Seohaeicola sp. 4SK31
ACGGGAAAACCCCCGATCAGGCCTACTTCAACCAGCCGCGCCCCGAGGCGGTAGCGGCATAACCAAGGCGGAAAACCACTTACGAAACGCCTGGAAACTGTTCAGATCAACCGAACCACCTCTGGCATCACCTTCTGCCCTGGCAAGGTGCAGCCCGGCGCGATGTCGGGCAGTTGGCAGCGCGACCTAGGGCTGGATCTGGACGCCGTGTCCACTTGGGGCGCTGTCGCGGTCCTCACGCTGATCGAGGACCATGAACTTGCCACTCTCAAAGTCACGGACATGGGTGCGCAGGTGCGCGCCCGTCACATGGACTGGTTTAACCTGCCGATCCCGGATGTCTCCGTGCCGGATGCGGCATTCGAGCAGCAATGGAAGACCGTCGGCCCGGACCTGATGAACCGACTGCGCGCCGGGTTTGATGTGCTTGTGCACTGTAAAGGCGGCCTGGGACGCGCCGGCACCATTGCGGCCAGACTGATGGTCGAATTGGGCGTAGCCCCGGCAGAGGCGGTAAAGGCCGTGCGGAGCGTTCGACCCGGGGCCATCGAGACCAGCGCGCAACTGGACTATGTCATGGCGCAACAGGCGGTTCCCGAGCAGGAACCTGCAACCTCTGCGGATGCGATCCGCGATCGCGCGATCGGCGCGCTACTGGGCCTTGCTGTCGGCGACGCCGTAGGCACGACGCTCGAGTTCAAGCCGCGCGATACCTATCCGCAGCTTCAGGACATGGTCGGCGGCGGGCCTTTCGGCCTGAAGCCCGGACAATGGACGGATGATACCGCGATGGCCCTGGCTCTCGCCGACAGCCTGCAGCAGAACCCAGATATTGACGAGACCGACCTTATGCAGCGTTTCGTGGACTGGTATCAGACCGGGACCTATTCCTGCACCGGGCAGTGTTTCGACATCGGGATCACCACCCGGCAGGCCCTGGCCCGGTGGCAGAAGACAGGAGATCCCTTTGCCGGAGCGACGGATCCGATGAGCGCGGGCAACGGCAGCCTTATGCGGCTCGCCCCCGTCGCCATTCGTCACTTCGAGACACGCAGCGTATTGCGCGATGTTGCCGCGCGGCAAAGCAGGACCACCCATGCTGCCCCCGAAGCGGTGGACGCCTGCGTGGCCTATGCCGAGGTCCTGGCGGATGCCATTGCAGGCGCAAAAAGATCGGAGGTCCTGCGTAGCCGCGAGGAGGCTTTTGCAGGCAAGATCAAACCCATCATGGCCGGATCCTGGCGCGGCCAGGCACGCGAGGACATACGCGCCTCCGGCTATGTGGCCCACTCGCTTGAGGCCTCGCTCTGGAGCGTGGCGCGGACCGGGGATTACCGGGGCGCCGTGCTGCTGGCCGCCAACCTTGGCGAAGACGCTGACACCACGGGGGCCATCGCCGGCCAATTGGCGGGGGCGCTTTACGGTGAAGCGGGCATTCCTGCCGCCTGGCGCGAGAAGCTGGCTTGGGGATCGCGCCTCACGCAGGCAGCGTCGTCACTCTTGTGACGCTGCCTCTGCCTTGCCCTTGCGCGCGACATAGGCGGCCGGAAGCACCGTCTCGATCAACGCGATCCGCTCCAGGACGGTCTGTTTCATCTGCTCAAGATCCTTACGTTGTGCAGGGGAACGCCTTTTCTTCAATATTGCATCCAAGTCAGGCAGCCCATCCTGCAGCTTGATCAATTGCTTTCGAAGAGCTTCGTACTGCGCTTCTTCTTCCCGGGTCCTGGGCCCATGGTATTCAACCTCGCCCGTCTGAAGATCGATCACGATGTCATCGGGATGTGGCAGCGGTTCCGGCAGATGGGTGATGCCAAGGCGCGCGCGGCGGTCCAGTTCCTGTTCCCAAAACGCTTTATATTCGCAGACCACCTGAAGATGGCGCTCATGCAACTGAATGCTTTCGTCTCGCGCCTTGTCGATCGTCTTGATGAACAACTCCTGCGCACGGGGTCGGCCTTTCATCGCATCGATCCCGATCTTGCGCATCACGGCCTGCGCCATCGGGATCGTCACGACCTCGTCCCGTTCATTGATCTCGATCGCCCGATTGGCCTCGGCCAGAACAATGTGACGGAGATCATAGCCATCCAGCTCTGCAGGCTTGTTCTTGGATCCGCGCGGCCGCCCCGCAGGATTGCCGGACTGGCCTTTGACGAACCGTGTCGCCGCAGGTGGTCGCCCGTAGCCGACCTCATGGGACCCAAGCTGCAGCCTGGACAGGCTCAGGCCAAGATTGTCGTCAGCATTCTTGCTCATTCCGCCGCCCTCAAGCCCTCTGCGGCAGCAGATGCGCGCGGCCAGCCGCAGACCAGTTGCACCGCCTCGTCCTTTGCATAGGCCTCCCACCGCGCCAGGGTCCGGTCGCAATAGATCGGATCAAGTTCGCAGAGATACCCCCGTCGCCCCGTCTTATCGGCAGCGATCAGCGTCGAGCCGGAGCCGCCGAAGATATCGAGCACGATATCGCCACGCCCCGAGACATCCCGGATCGCATCGGCAATCATCTGCACCGGCTTGACCGTCGGGTGCAGCGCAAGCTCCTCCATCCGCCCTGCCCGGCGCGTGTTCACGCCCCGGTATTCCCAGACATTGGTGCGGTAGCGCCCATGCTGCCCCAACTCGAACGTGTTTACATGTGCCGCCGTGCCCTTCTTGAACACGAAGATCAGCTCGTGGCGGGAGCGATAGAAGCTGCCCATCCCCCCATTATCCTTGACCCAAACGATCATGTTCTTCAGCTCGGCATAAACTGCTGCCCCTGCGGCCAGAATCTCGCCCATGTGCCGCCAGTCCATGCAGATGAAGTGGATGGATCCGTCCATCGCATGCTCATGCAACTGGCGCATCGCTTCGGTCAGAAAGCCCGTGAACTCTTCGCCGCTCATCTCGCCAGCCGCCATCGCGAACTCTCGATGCCTGATCTTGCCGAGGTTGCCCACATGGCCATCGATCGGCACGTTGTAAGGCGGATCGGTGAACACCATCCGGGCCTGCTCCCCGTCCATCAGCTGGTCAATCACCGCGGAATCCAGCGCATCACCGCAGATCAGACGATGGCGCCCCAACTGCCAGACATCACCCGGTGCACAGCGCCGCGGCAGATCGGCGGGCAGGATGTCATCCGCGGGATCGCCGGGTTCTTCAGGGGCCAGCCCGTCAACGTACATATCGACCTCATGAATGGAGAAGCCGGTCACCCCGAGATCGAAGTCAAGGTCGGGATCTGCCGTCAACTCCAGCAACTCGCTCGCCAGCAAGTCCTCGTCCCAGCCCGCATTCGAAGCCAGCTTGTTATCCGCCAAGATATAGGCCCGCTTCTGTGCCGCCGTCAGGTGTTCAACCCGGACGCAGGGGACTTCCGCCATGCCCAGCGACCGCGCCGCCTCAATGCGGGCATGGCCCGCCAGGATCATGCCTGCGCCGTCGATCAGAACAGGCACCGTGAACCCGAAGGTCGTGATGCTCTGAGCGATCTGCTGGATCTGCTTGCGGGAATGCGTCCGTGCATTCCTGGGAAAGGGAACAAGAGATTCAGGAGGGAGGTATTCCAGCTTCTTTGTCATAGACAAACCTTTCTCTACTCCGGCCCACACTCTCGTGCGGACCGGGTCGGCCCCGAGGGGCCGGTGTTGATTGCAGCTAGTTCCGCAGCGCGCGTTCACTTTATGTTCGAGTCCTGCGATGCCGTAACTACAGCTCCAAGACGATCATCTTGGCAAGCAAATTCAGCAATAAATACTGGTATTTGACTGGACTTCAGGGCGTCTCGATGGCTCAGTATCACAGGCGTGATACTCTCACGCTCCGGTCAGTACGGATGGTCGTAAGATGCGGCACTCCGATCTGACAGGAAGCCGCGCCATGACCGAATCACCCGTCTCCTCACATCGTCCCTGGATCAGCCTCGAGAGCACCGGCAGGCCGGAGCTGATCACGCTCTGGACCGACCTGTTCGGGGCGCCTCCACCGCCCAACATGAGCCAGGTCTTCCTGCGCCGCTTCATCGCCTTCGAGATGCAGGCGCGCGCGACCGTCCCGCTGCCCGTGTCTCTCAAGGCCAGGCTCCTGCGGATTGCGGTGGGCAAGAACAGCAGCCCCACGCCGACCCTGCAGCCGGGCGGCCGCTACCTGCGGGTCTGGAATGGCGTTACCCATGTGGTCGACGTCACCGAGCCAGGCTATCTCTGGAAGGGGCAACACCACCGCTCGCTCTCCGCCATCGCTCGCGCGATCACTGGCGCGCAGTGGTCCGGGCCCCGCTTCTTCGGGCCGGTACAAGGCGGCAAAGCCTCCAAACAGGGTCGGGCCACCAAGTGACCGCCCGCCCGCAGATCTGCTGCGCCATCTACACGCGCAAATCCACCGATGACGGTCTTGAGCAGGGCTTCAACTCCCTGGATGCCCAATACGAGGCCTGTGCCGCCTATATCGCCAGCCAGCGCCACGAGGGCTGGAGGCTCCTGCCCGCCCGCTACGATGACGGCGGGCTCTCCGGTGGCACCTTGGATCGCCCGGCCCTGCAGCAGTTGCTCTGCGATGTCGACGCAGGGCGCATCGGCATGGTGGTGGTCTACAAGATCGACCGCCTGACCCGGTCGCTGGCCGACTTCGCCAAGCTGGTCGAACGGCTCGATGCGGCCAACTGCTCCTTCGTCTCCGTCACCCAGGCCTTCAACACCTCCTCCTCCATGGGCCGGCTTACCCTCAACGTCCTGCTCTCCTTCGCCCAGTTCGAACGCGAGGTCACCGCGGAACGGATCCGCGACAAGATTGCCGCCTCCAAGAAGAAGGGCCTGTGGATGGGGGGAACCGTCCCGCTGGGCTATGATCCGCACCCCGACCCGCTGCAGCGCAGCCTCGTGCCGAACCCGGAGGAAGCCGTGGCGGTGCAGACACTGTTCGCGCTCTATGAGAACTGTGGCGCACTGGTCGATCTCGAGGCAACCGCCAAGGCACAGGGCCTGACCTCCAAACGCCGGTTCGCGGCGGACGGAACCGTCACAGGCGGGAAGCCCCTGTCACGGGGACAACTTCATTACCTGCTCACCAATCCCGTCTATCGCGGCAAGATCCGCCACAAGACTGAGGTCTATCCCGGCAAGCATCCGGCCATCATCGATGAAACCCTCTGGAATAGGGTGCAGGACAAGTTGCAGCAGGCCAGCCAGCGGGTGCGACACGGCGCAGTCAATCCTGCTGTGGCTGATCTTTCCGGAGTGCCCTCCGCGCCCCTCACGGGTCTGCTTCGCGATGAGACGGGCGATCGGCTGACGCCAAGCCATACGCGGCGCAAGGGGCGGCTGTTTCGATACTATATCTCCAACCGCCTTGTTTCCGGCGGCACCGATCCCACCGGTTGGCGCCTGCCAGCTTCCGCGCTCGAACAGACCGTGTTTGGGATCATTCTCACCCATCTGGAAACGGCGGAGGAGACCCACGCCATCCTGGCAATGCCTGATGCAATGACAGCCGCACAGGTCTCAAAGGCCATGTTGGCGCTGGTCTCCACCCTCCGCGCCGAAGGGAGTGCCGCGGTCTCCTCCCTGCTAAAGTCCGGTCAGGTGGCCCCGCCAAGCCTGCATCTGCAGCTTGCCGCGCCCTTCCTGGCGGAGAACATCGGCGTCGATCCGCAGGACCTGGCTCCGACATTCCTCACTATCCGCGCCCCATTCCAGCTGCGCCGCCGCGGCGTCGAGACCCGCATCGCGGCGGGGCAGATGGCGCCACGGCCAGATCCGACCTTGCTGCGCGTCCTCGCCCAGGCCCATCTCTGGATGGATCGCCTGAGAGCCGGCACGCCCTTGGCAGAGGTGGCCCGCGACGCCGGTCATTCAGAAGCCTATATACGCACCCGCGCGCCCCTCGCCTTCCTGGCCCCCTCCATCCAGAGTGCGATCCTTGCCGGTACGCAACCGCCGGACCTGACGCTCGCGCGCATCGTCCGGACCGGCGTGCCCCTCGATTGGGACGCCCAGGCGCAGCTCTTCGGCTTCGTGTGAAGCGGGGACATCGGAATTCCGGTGTATCAGGATCAACGAAGGAGCCCAACGCGCTCACCGGGCGCTCGTTGGTAGAGCTCTCACTCTCACAACAAGCTGAAATCCAATCCCGACGGGAAAACCGGCGGGTCACGGCCGCCAGTGACGGGCATGGCGCCAGTCGGAAATGATGCAAATTCCCTGTAAATTCCCTGTTCTTTGAAAGCGCAGGTGAAACCGAACCGAGGCGCAGGCGCCGCTGAGACTGACCGGACAAATGACAGAGGAAGGGGCGTATTGCGCCGTCTCTCTGCAAGAGTAACGCGCGCAAGGCACGGAAATCGCGTGGGAATATTCGCGAATTGCGTAAACTGGGGGCAGAGACAGGGGTGGGTGGCGGATGGGGTGGGATTCGAACCCACGGTACGGTTCCCCGCACGCTAGTTTTCAAGACTAGAGCCTTAAACCACTCGGCCACCCATCCGTATCTCGCGGCAGTTGAAGCTGCGCTGCATTTCAGCCAGCCGTCACAACCTTGACCCGACGCAAGCATCGGCTCTTTTCCCTAAATTCCTTCAACTGGTCCTTCAAGCGCAAGTTGTCAGGAGCGGCGAAATAAACCATTCCATCGCTCTTGCAACGGAGCTCATCTAAACCGCGCGATCTGATTCTGAAAGCACCAAGCCATCGGGGTTTTTCGCCCAATCTGCCCAAGGGCTTCGGGATACACTTTTCTTGAGGCGCGGTTACCGCTAGACTGCGCGCCAAGCCGTCCGGCGGCGCGGGGTCACGCCCGCCGGGATCAGTGACAGAAGGACCGGAAAACCGGCGGGACCTGTCGAAACGGCACAGAGGCGGCAGGGCAAGGGGCAAGGCATGACAAGTATCATTTTGACAAGCACGGCGACGGGCATGTTTCCACGCAGGATGCGCGCGGCTTTACTGGCTGGCGTGGGGCTGATGGCTCTGGCAGCCTGCGACGAGAACGGGCAGATGGCGCTGTTTCAGGGTCGGGGCGCGGCGCAGCAGGGCGCAGATGCGAACCGTTCGGTGCGGCTGGTCGAGCGTGATGTCGAGGCACCCGATGTGTTTCAGGTCACCGAAGCGGGTCTCTGGGACGGGCGTCCTTCGCTGGGCGGCGTCTGGGTCGCCCACCCCGATGTGACCGAGCCCGAGCGGGTGATCATCCGCAACACGACCAACGGCACTTTCGTGATCGGCGCGCTGTTCCGGCGCGAGGTCGACACTCCCGGCCCACGCGTGCAGGTTTCGTCCGATGCAGCCGCCACCCTTGGCATGTTGGCCGGTCAGCCCGTGCAGTTGAACGTCACCGCCCTGCGGCGCGAGGAAGTGCCGGACGCCGCCCCCGCCGAGGACATGGCCGATGATGCGGGAGCCGCAGCCGTGCCACCGCCCTCCGACGTGACCGAGTCCCGGCTGGACCCCATCGCCTCCGCTGCCGCCGCCATCGAAGCGGCGCCGCAACCATCGCCTGCTCCGGCCGCGGCCCCCGTGAACCCGCCCCCTGCGCCGGTTGCGCCACCGCCGGCCCCGTCCGGAACCTCGACCCTCGACAAGCCGTTCCTGCAGATCGGGATCTTCAGCGTCGAGGCCAATGCCAACCGCGCCGCCACCGCCATGCGCAACGCGGGCATGGTGCCGCAGGTCAAGCAGCAATCCAGCCAGGGCAAGACCTTCTGGCGGGTGCTGGTCGGACCCGCCGCCTCTGCGTCCGAGCGCAGCACCCTGCTGGGCAAGATCAAGCAGGAAGGCTTCACCGACGCCTATGCCGTCACCAACTGAGACACCTGACCGGAGGTTTCATCACCGATGACGCTTTTCACCCCCCTTCGCCTGCGCCGCCTTTTCGCGGCAGCCTTGCTGCCCGTCCTGCTGTCGTCCACCGCCGCACAGGCCTTCGACACGCGCGCCGGGGCGGCATGGGTGCTGGATCAGACCACGGGCACGGTGCTTTTGTCCAAGAACGCGGAAACACCTTTGCCGCCCGCGTCCATGTCCAAGCTGATGACGCTTTATATGCTGTTCGAAGCGCTTGAGCGTGGCACGGTCACCATGGACACGACCTTCCCGGTCTCGGCCCGCGCCCGTGCCATGGGGGGCTCGACCATGTTCTTGAATGAACAGGACCGCCCCACTGTGCGCGAGTTGATTCTGGGCATCATCGTGAATTCGGGCAATGACGCCTGTGTCGTGGTGGCCGAAGGGTTGTCGCCCACCGGGACCGAGGACGGCTTTGCCGCCCTGATGACACAGCGCGCCCGCGAACTGGGGATGAAGGACACCACGCTGGCCAATGCCTCGGGCTGGCCGCATCCGCAGCACCGCATGTCGATGCGCGATCTGGGCCTGTTGGCGCAACACCTGATCGAGGATTTCCCCGAACTCTACCTGTATTTCAACGAACGTGAGTATGACTACAAAGGCCGCGCGCCAGCCAATCGCTTCAACCGCAACCCCTTGTTTCAGCTGGATATCGGTGCTGACGGCCTGAAGACCGGGCATACGCAGGAAGCAGGCTTCGGTCTGGTGGGATCCGCCGCGCAAGGCGACCGTCGCGTGATCTTCGTGATCAGCGGCATGGAGACGGACCAGATCCGGGCGGAGGAGTCGGCGGCTATCGTCAACTGGGCCTTTCGCCAGTTTACCGAGCGCAAGGTCGCCAGCGCCGGAGAGGTCATCGCCGAGGCCGACGTTTGGCGGGGGGACCAGATAAAGGTGGGACTTGTGCCCGAAACCGATGTCTCGCTGTTGCTGCCCGCCCTGTCCAGCGATCAGGTCGAGGCCGAGATCGTGCATGATGGCCCGGTCCACGCCCCCGTGACCAAGGGCCAGCAACTGGGCGAGATGATCCTGACGCGCGACGGTCTTGATCCCGTGCGCGTGCCGCTGGTGGCGGATCGCGACGTGCCGCTGGGCGGGTTCACCACCCGTGTGCTGACCACGACGCAAGTGCTCATCGAACGCTTCACCCAGCCTCCGGCAGATGCCGCTGACGCCGCAACAGGGGGCAACTCTTGATCCCGCGGGGCGGGTTCATCAGCTTTGAAGGGATTGACGGCTCGGGCAAATCCACACAGGCGCGGCTTCTGGCGGCGCGTTTGCAGGATCAGGGCCGCAGCGTCGTGCTGACCCGCGAACCCGGCGGCTCGCCCGGGGCCGAGGAGATCCGCAAGCTGGTGCTGGAAGGCCCGCCCGACCGCTGGTCGGCCGAGACCGAGATCCTTCTGTTCACCGCCGCCCGCCGGGATCATCTGGAACGCACGATCCGCCCCGCGCTGGCATCCGGCAAGATCGTGATCTGCGACCGTTTCGCCGATTCCACCCGCATGTATCAGGGGTTGCGCGGCGATGGCCTGCGCCGGATGGTGGACAGCCTGCATGACCTGATGATCGGGCAGGACCCTGATCTGACCCTGCTGATCGACATGGACCCGGAAACAGGCCTGTCCCGCGCGCTGGGGCGCAATGGCGGCGAAGAGCGGTTCGAGTCCTTCGGACAGGCGATGCAGGCGCAGATGCGTCAAGGTTTCCTTGACCTTGCCCGCGCCGCGCCTGACCGCATCCGCGTGGTGGACGGTGCCCGCGCGCCCGAGGATGTCGCCGCAGAGGTGGCCCGGATCGTGGACGCCCATCTGGACGGGACGCAGGCGGCATGAGCGACGATACCCTGCCCGAACCCGATGCGCTGGAGGGGGCTCCCCATCCCCGCGATACACAGGCCCTTTTCGGGCAATCCACCGCCGAAGCGGGCTTTCTGCAAGCCCATACCGCGGGCCGGATGCACCACGCGTGGCTGTTGACCGGGCCGCGCGGCGTGGGCAAAGCCACATTGGCATGGCGCATCGCGCGCTTCCTGCTGGCCACCCCCGTGGAGGACGGCCCCAGCCTGTTTGACGCGCCGCCCCCGCCCACCAGCCTCGACGTGGACCCCGAACATCCCGTCAGCCGCCGGATGCGCGCTTTGTCGGAACCGGGCCTGTTCCTGCTGCGCCGCGGGCCGACGGACAAGGGCGACAAGCTGTCCAACGACATCCGCGTCGACATGGTCCGCAAACTGGCCAATTTCCTGCAACTCAGCGCCACCGAGGGCGGCCGCCGCGTGATCATCGTCGACGCGGCAGATGAGCTGAACCCGCAGGCCGCCAACGCCTTGCTCAAGATGCTGGAAGAGCCGCCCGCACGCTGCATCTTTCTGATGATCTCGCACCAGCCTACCGGGCTTTTGCCCACCATCCGCTCGCGCTGCCGCGAACTGCGCCTTGCACCACTGGGCGCTGATGATATGGCCCGCGCACTTGATCAGGCCGGCATCGCCCTTCCCGCCGATACCGCAGCGCTGACCGAGCTTTCCGCAGGCTCGGTAGGCGAAGCGATCCGCCTTTTGTCCCAGGGCGGGCTGGAGATTTACGCCGAACTCATCGCGCTGTTTTCCCGCCTGCCCGATCTGGACCGCCCGCGCGCCTTGCGTCTGGCCGATGCCACAGCCGCAAGGGGCACGACGGACCGTCTCGGCCTGCTGATGGGTCTGACCGACCTGATGCTGGCGCGTCTGGCGCGCGCCGGTGCGACCAGCCAACCGCCGAGGGTCGAGGCCGCCCCCGGCGAAGCCGCCCTCATGGCCCGCCTTGCCCCCGGCCCCGCCCGCGCCCGCGCCTGGGCCGATGCCGCGCAGGCCATCAGCGCGCGCAGCCAACATGGGCGGGCGGTCAACCTTGACCCCGCCTCGCTTGTTCTAGATACGGTCTTCAGGATTCAGAAAACCGCGGGTGGCTGATCCGGCCCGCAAGGCAGACCATGACCGACCAGCTCCAGATCACCGACAGCCATTGTCACCTCGACTTTCCCGATTTCGACGGGGAACGCGACGCGATCATCGCGCGCGCCCATGCGGCGGGCGTGACACGGATGGTCACGATCTGCACAAAGCTCAGGAATGAACCAGCCGTCCGCGCCATCGCCGAAGCGCATGACAGCGTCTTCTACACCTTCGGCATCCATCCCATGTCCGTGGCCGAAACGCCGCTGATCACGCAGGACCAACTGACCGCCATTGCCGCGCATCCCAAATGTGTGGGCATCGGCGAGACGGGTCTGGACTATCACTACACCGCCGACAGCGCCGCGCAGCAGCAAGAAAGCCTGCGTATCCATATCGCCGCCGCGCGCCAGACCGGATTGCCGCTTATCATCCACGCCCGCGCCGCCGATGACGACATGGCCCGCATCCTGACAGAGGAATTTCACGCGGGTCCCTACACTTGCGTGATGCATTGTTTCTCTTCCGGCGCGGAACTGGCGCGCGCCGCCCTCGATCTGGGGTTCTACCTGTCGATGTCGGGCATCGCGACCTTCCCCAAAAGTCAGGACCTGCGCGACATCTTCGCCGCCGCCCCGCTGGACCGTATTCTGGTGGAAACGGACTCGCCCTATCTTGCCCCCAAACCCTTTCGCGGCAAACGCAACGAACCGGCCTACAGCATCCACAACGCCGAAACCGGGGCTGAAATCTTCGGCCTCTCGCTCAAGGATTTCGCCGCCGCCACGCAGGCCAATTTCGACCGCCTCTTCACCAAGGCCGCGCAATACAGGGCCGCCGCATGACCAGCGAGATGCGCTTCACCATCCTTGGCTGCGGGTCCTCGGGCGGAGTGCCGCGCCTTGGCGGCCATTGGGGCGACTGCGACCCGGCCAATCCGAAAAACAACCGCCGCCGCTGCTCACTCCTGATCGAGCGTGAAGGACCGGACGGGACCACCCGCGTTCTGATCGACACCTCGCCCGACCTGCGCGCCCAGCTGCTGGACGCAGGCGTGGGAGAGCTTGATGCCGTCGTCTATACCCACAGCCATGCCGATCACGTCCATGGCCTTGATGACCTGCGCATGATCGTCTTCAACATGCGCCGCCGCCTGCCCGTCTGGGCCGATGGCGACACGCAGAACGATCTGTATTCCCGCTTCGGCTATGCCTTCATGCAGCCCGCCGACAGCCCCTATCCGCCGATCCTCGACATGCACACGATAAAGGGTGCCTTCACGATCGCCGGCAAAGGCGGCGAGATCACCCTGACGCCCTTCCGCGCCAATCACGGCACGATCGACGCTCTGGGGTTCCGCATCCTCGACCTGGCCTATCTGCCCGATGCCGTGCGCCTCTATGACGACGCGCTGCCGCATCTGCAGAATCTGGATTGCTGGATCGTCGATGCGCTGCGCCGCACCCCGCACCCGACCCATGCCCATCTTGACATGACCCTCGGCTGGATCGCGCAGATGGCCCCCCGCCGCGCGGTGCTGACCAACATGCATATCGACCTCGACTACCAGACCGTCGCGGACGAAACCCCCGCCCATATCACACCGGCCCATGACGGCATGGTGATCCGCTACCCTCTCTGACAAAATCCGACCCCGCCGCTTCTTCTTGCCCGAAATATCCCCGCGCGGAGCGCTTCGGCCGCCGCCGCCAAGTCCAAGGCCCGATCTGATGCAAGCCCTTCTCGACGTGATCCTGCCGGTCTTCGGCGTCATCGGCATGGGCTATCTTGCCGTGCGGCTGGGCTATTTCAAGGACAGCGCCGTGGATGGGCTGATGAGCTTCACGCAAAGCTTCGCCATCCCCTGCCTGCTGTTCAGCGCCATCGCCAAACTCGATCTGGGCCAGAGTTTCGACCCGCGCCTGCTGGCGTCCTTCTATACCGGTGCCGCGACCGGGTTTTTCGCGGGCATGCTGGGCGCGCGTTTCATCTTTGGCCGCGAGTGGGAGGATGCCGTCGCCATCGGCTTTTGCTGCCTCTTCTCGAACTCGCTGATGCTGGGGCTGCCGATCACCGAACGCGCTTACGGCGTGGATGCGCTGCAAGCCAATTACGCCATTGTCGCGCTGCACTCGCCCTTCTGCTATGGCCTCGGCATCACCGCGATGGAGATCGTGCGCGCCCGTGGCACCGGGCAGTCACCGGCGCGGCTGGCCCTGACCGTGGGCCGCGCGATGTTCCGCAATGCCCTGATCCTCGGCATCCTGCTGGGCTTTGTCGTGAACCTTGGCGGCATCCCTCTGCCCGCGCCCGTGACCGGGACGCTGGACCTGATGGTCCGCGCCGCCCTGCCGGCCGCGCTCTTCGGATTGGGCGGCGTGCTGGTCCGCTACCGCCCCGAAGGCGATCTCAAGGTGATCGGCTATGTCGTCGCCGTCTCGCTGCTGCTGCATCCCGCGACCGTCTGGCTGATGGGCCGCGCCACGGATCTGGGGCAGGCCGGGTTCAGGTCCGCCGTGCTGACCGCCGCCATGGCGCCGGGGGTGAATTGCTACATTTTCGCCAACATGTATGGCCGTGCGCGGCGCGTCGCCGCCTCGGCGGTGCTATTGGGCACCGGCATTTCGGTCATCACCATCTGGCTCTGGCTGGCCATCATCCCCTGAGGCGTCCGTGACCGATCACCCCGCCGCCCCAGATACCTCCGCCGCATGGGCCTTTGCCGCCTATCAGGCCGTGCGTCACCGCCTGCCGCAGGCGCACTTTCCGGCAACCTCACGCAGCGCCCCGGACCTGACCGCATTGATCGACAGCCATGACATCTTCCTGCTGGATGCCTTCGGCGTGCTGAACGTGGGCGAAACCGCGATCCCCGGCGCGGTGGACCATGTGACCGCCCTGCAAAAGGCAGGCAAACATGTGATGGTCGTCTCGAACGCCGCAGGCTATCCCAAACGCATCCTGATGGCGCGGCTGGTCCGGCTGGGCTTTGACTTTGCCCCCGATCAGGTCCTGTCCAGCCGTGAAGTGCTGCTGGAGACATTGCGCCATGAACCGCCGCGCCACTGGGGGCTGATGGCAGATCCGCACTATGGGCTTGAGGAACTGGACGGGTTGCACGCCACCATCCTCGGCGATGATCCTGCCGCCTATGACGCCGCCGAAGGCTTCGCCTTTCTCGGCTCCGGCACATGGACCGATCACCGCCAACACTTGCTGACAGACAGCCTGCGCCGCAACCCGCGCCCCGTGCGCGTCGGCAATCCCGATATCGTCGCCCCGCGCGAGGGTGGGCTGTCCCTTGAACCGGGCCATTTCGCACATCTGCTGGCCGATCAAACCGGAATCGCCCCGCGATTCTTCGGCAAACCCTATCCGGCGATCTTCGACATGGCCCTTCACCGCGCCCGTGCCGCGCGCCCCGATGTGACCGATCCCGCCCGCATCGTGATGGTGGGCGACACGCTGCAAACCGATATTCTGGGCGGGGCCGCCGCTGGCGTGCAAACCGCGCTCATCACGGGATTTGGCGCGCTTCTGGGTCTGGATGTGGGCACCGCTATCCGCAGCGCCGGGATCGTGCCCCATTTCATCCTGCCCGCCCCCTGACACATCACGCCATAAGCCGCACCCGGCCTGCGAAAAATCGCGTAACTCCCCCCACCTGATACAGACGTGAGGCAAAACGGGTGGAGGTTTGCCGCGCGGCCAGCTAACCTTTAACGGGAATGACCTGGGGCGGAACCATGCGCACCGCCCATTGACCAGACGAAAGGACGACAGGTGCCCAAGCCCCGCCTCGACCGCGCCCGCGCGGGTGTCATTACGGCGACCCTATCGGCCAGTGTCGTGGCATGGCTCTCGGTCCTGCCCGCCGCCGCGTTGGACCGGGCGGATCTGGTCTTTGTCGAGGGCGGCACCGACAGGCTCAAGGAACGACTGGTCGCAGGCTCGCTTCTGCTGGCAGCCGAGCGTGATCAGGTCACGGACCCGCAGGACCTGCTGGCCGCCGCACAGGCCGATTACCGGCGCATGGTCGATCTGCTCTATGCCAGTGGCTATTACAGCGGTGTCGTGAATATCAGCATCGACGGGCGCGAGGCAGCCGAGATCCCCCCGCTGGACCCACCCACCAGCATCTCGGTGGCCGAGATCCGCGTGACCCCCGGCCCGCGCTTCACCTTTGGTCTGGCTGAAATCGGCCCGCTCGCCCCCGGACGCCGCGCACCGGAAGAGTTCCAGCCCGGCGCCGTGGCCCGCGCCACAGCGATCACGGATACGGCGACCACCGCCGTGAACGACTGGCGCAGCGCAGGCCATGCCAAGGCCGAGGTCGCGGATCAGCGCGTCACCGCGATCCACCCCGAAGCGCGCCTTGATGCCCAGATCGGTCTGTCGCCAGGCCCCGCCGTCACCTTCGGTGCGGTGAACGTCGCCGAAGGCAGCGCCGTCCGCCCCACCGTGATCCGCCGCATCGCGGGCCTGCCCGAAGGCGCGCGCTATGACCCCGAAACCCTTGCCAAAGCCGCTCAACGCCTGCGCCGCACCGGTGCGTTCCGTTCCGTCGCGCTGACCGAGGCAGAGTTGCTGGGACCGGACAACACGCTGGATATCGGCGTGGCCGTCGTGGACGAACGCCCCCGCCGCTACGGCTTTGGGGCCGAGATCGCCACCGATACAGGTCTGGGCCTCAACGGCTTCTGGATGCACCGCAATGTTTCGGGGCGCGCCGACAGGGTCCGCGTCGAAGGCAGCGTCGAAGGTATCGAAGCCAGCACTGGCGGATTGGACTACTCTCTCAGCGCGCGCTACGACCGCCCGGCCGTCTATGGTCCGGACACAGGCTTTTTCGGCATCATCGGGATCGAACGGCTGGACGAGGAGTTTTTCCTCACCGAGCGGGCCTATGTGGGCCTTGGCGTCACCCGCACCTTCTCGGACACGCTGGAGGGCGAGCTTGGCCTGACGCTGGAACAGGCCCGTGTCACCTCGCGTTTTCTGCCGCGCATCGTCGGCGGCACGTTCCCGGTCAGGGAATACACGCTGGTCAGCCTGCCGGGTGCGCTGACATGGGACCGGCGCGACGACATCCTGAACCCCACAACCGGCTTCTATCTCAAGGCCGAGGCCATGCCCTTCATCGACACGGAAGGCGAGGACAGCGGCGGACGGCTGCGCTTCGACGCTCGCGCCTATCGCGGATTCGGCGAGGGTGACGGCATCGTGCTGGCAGGCCGCGCGCAACTGGGCGCGCTGTTCGGGCCGGACCTTCTCGATACCCCCCCTGACTTTCTGTTCTACTCCGGCGGCGGCGGCACCGTGCGCGGCCAGCCCTACCAGTCGCTGTTTGTCGATCTGGGCGGGGGGCGTGGCATCGGCGGGCGCAGTTTCGTGGGCTTCTCGGGCGAGGTGCGCGCCAAGGTGACCGAAACGATCAGCCTCGTGGGCTTTGCCGATGCAGGCTATATCGGCGAGGAAAGTTTCTACGACGGCACCGGGGAATGGCACTCGGGCGCGGGGATCGGCCTGCGCTATGACACGGCGGTCGGACCGCTGCGCCTTGACGTGGCAGGCCCCTTGGGCGGCGACACCGGCGACGGGGTGCAGATCTATATCGGCATAGGGCAGTCCTTCTGATGCGCGCGTTTCTCTTCACCCTTCTGCTGCTGCCCCTGCTGGGTCTTTTCACCCTCGCGCAGGCCCAGACGACCGAAGAAGATCGCGGCTACATTCAGGGCTTGCTCGAGGACAATCTCTCCTCTGTCGGGCGCGATGTGCGGATCGTGGGATTTGCAGGCGCTCTCAGCGCCCGCGCCAGCATCGACGAACTGACCATCGCCGATGGCGAGGGGATTTGGCTGCGCCTGACCGATCTGGTTCTGGACTGGAACCGCGCAGCCCTGTTGCGCGGCCGCATCGACGTGACCGAACTGACCGTGGGCCAGATCGAGGTGATCCGCCCCCCCGTCCCCGATCCCGAACTGCCCGACGCCGAGGCGTCTTCCGGGTTTTCGCTGCCGGAACTGCCTGTCTCGGTGCAGATCGGCCGCATCGCCGCCGAACGCGTGGTTCTGGGCGAGGCCCTGATCGGTCAACCCGTCGAGATCAGCCTTGAGGGCAACGCCTCGCTCGACGGCGGGCAAGGCTCTGCCGAATTGACCGTCGACCGCATCGACGGCCCCCAGGGCCGCGTCCTGCTGTCTGGGGCCTATGCCAATGCCAGCCGCCAGTTGACCCTTGATCTGGTCGTCGAGGAAGAGGCAGACGGCATCGCCGCGACCCTGATGGGCCTGCCCGGTACGCCCTCGCTGCGTCTGGCGGTCACAGGTGACGCCCCGGTGGATGATTTCACCGCCGATCTGACCTTGGCCACCGATGGGCAGGAACGTCTGGCCGGGCAGGTCATTCTGCAAACCCTGCGCGAGACCGGCCCCGCCGAAGAGGGCGCGCCGGGCACCGAACTGATCACACGCCGTTTCGTCACCCGTATCGGCGGGGACATCGCGCCGATCTTCGCCCCCGACTACCGTGACTTCTTCGGCCCGGACATCCAGTTGGCCGTCACCGCCACCCAGACTCCCGAAGGACGTGTGGTGCTGGACGGTCTGGATCTGAGCGCCGACGCCATCCGCCTGACAGGAACCGCCGCACTGGCCGCGGATGGATGGCCTGAAAGGCTGGCGCTGGAAGGGCGGATCGCCACCCCCGATGGTGGCCCTGTGCTGCTCCCGCTGTCCGGCCCGCGCACCCGTGTCGATGGGGTCGATCTGGACCTGTCCTATGACGCCGAGACCGGCGACAGCTGGACCCTGACCCTGGGCGTGGACGGGCTGGAACGCCCCGACCTGCGCACGCGCCGCGCCGATCTGACCGGCGAGGGTCTGATCGCCCGCGGCACCGGCGAGGGCGCGATTGGCCGGGTCACCGGCCAGATCAACCTGGTGACCGAGGGTCTGGAAACCGACGACGCCGCACTCGCGCAGGCTCTGGGTGGCGATGTCACCGGCGGTCTGGCCTTCGACTGGTCCACGGACGGCCCGTTCCAGATCCCGCGCCTGTCAGTGGCCTTTGCCGACACAACCCTGACCGGCAACGCAGTGATCGACACCGAGGCGGGGAACACAGCCGAGGATATCGGCAATCTGGGTGTGGATTTTGACCTGCAACTGGTTACAGCCGACCTGTCCCGCTTCGCGCGCCTTGCCGCGCAGCCCCTGGACGGCGCGGCCGATCTGACCCTGCGCGGGCAGGTTCTGCCGCTGACCGGTGCCTTCCGGATTGATCTTGCGGGCAGCGGGCAGGATCTGGCCATCGGACAGACACGTGTCGATCCGCTCATCACCGGCGAAAGCCAGATCGCGCTGCAAGCCAGCCGTGACGAGACCGGCACCCGCGTGGACCTGTTCGAGATCGTGACCACCGGCACCGACCTGCGCGGCCGTGCATCACTGGCCTCGGACGGCAGCACGGTTGATCTGACTGCGCGCCTGCTCGATGCGGGCTTGATTCTTGACGGTGTCAGCGGCCCCGTGGGCCTGACTCTCGCGGCGCGCCAACAGGCCGAAACCTGGGCCATCACGCTGGACGCCGAAGCGCCGGGCCAGACCACCGCCCGCCTGACCGGCACCGTGACCGGCGACGGGATCGACCTGCTGCTGGCCGAAGGACAGCTCAACGCCCAGATGGGCGATCTCAGCCCGTGGTCCACCCTCGCCGGTCGCCCCCTCTCGGGTGCGGCGGGGATCAGCCTTGATGCCTCCGGCGATGTGCTGGCACGCAGCGGCACGGCCAAAGGCAGCCTGACAGGGCAGAACCTCCGGCTGGACATACCCACAGCCGATACCCTTCTGCGCGGGGACAGCAGCCTGACCTTCGAGATCCGCCAGACAGAGGAAGGCATGACCATCCTCGATCTGGTCGAGTTGCGCACGCCGCAAGGTGTGACGGATATCACCGGACGCGTTTCGCCCGATGACAGCCGCCTGCGCTTTGACGCCTATATCCGCGATATCGGCCTGATCACGCCGGAACTGTCGGGGGCGGCCAGCGCCGAGGGCGTGGTGCAGAACAGCGGCGGCGACTGGCAGCTTGATGCCACGGCGACCGGGCCGGGCGGCATCACCGCACGCACGGCCGGCACCATAGCGCCCGACGGGCAGCGCCTGAACGTGACCCTGCAAGGCAGCGCCCCCCTGTCGCTGGCCAATGACAGGCTGCGCCCCAATTCCGTCACCGGCATCATGTCCTATGATCTGGCGGTCAACGGTCCGCCCGCCCTGTCCTCGGTCTCGGGTGTGCTTTCGACACAAGGCGCGCGGGTTGTCCTGCCGGGGCCAAGACTGGCGCTGGGTGATCTGGGGGCCACGATCCGCTTGTCGGGCGGGCGCGCGCAAGTCGAGGCGCAGGCAGGCCTGTCCACCGGCGGACAAATTACCCTCTCCGGTCCTGTGTCGCTCAGCGCGCCCTACGCGGCTGAATTGACCGCCACCTTGAACGGCGCGGTGCTGCGCCAGCGCAACCTCTATGAAACCACGGCCAACGGGCAGGTCACGCTGACCGGAGCCCTGACCAATGGCGCGCGCATCGGTGGTCAGATCGACCTTGATACGGTGGAACTGCGCATCCCTGAATCGCTGGGCCCCACCTTCGCCAACCTTCCGGGGCTGGAACATCGCGGCGACAGCGCCGCCGCCCGCCAGACGCGTATCTGGGCCGGGCTGATCGCGGATCCCAATGCCGCCTCCGGCCCCTCCGTCGCCTATCCGATCGACCTGCTGATCAACGCCCCCTCGCGCATCTTCGTGCGCGGGCGCGGACTGGACGCCGAACTTGGCGGGCGGCTGCGTCTGACCGGCACCACGGCGGCCATCGTGCCGCAGGGCCGCTTCACGCTGGAACGGGGCCGCTTCAACATCCTGGGCAAACGACTGGATCTGACCGAAGGTCAGGTCAGCCTGCAAGGGGCCTTCGATCCCTATATCCGCTTCATCGCGGAAACCGAGGCCGCAGGCAGCGCCATCCGCATCGGTCTTGAAGGTCTGGCCTCGGCCCCTGAACTGACCCTCACCTCCAGCCCGGAACTGCCGCAGGACGAAGTGCTGGCCCTGCTTCTGTTCGGGCGCGGGATCACCGAGATTTCCGCCCTGCAAGCGGTGCAGCTTGCCGGCGCGATCCGCACCCTGTCGGGCCGCAGCAATGGCCTGAGCGAGGGGCTGCGCGCCTCGATCGGGGTGGATGATCTGGACCTGAGCACAAATGACGAGGGCGAGACCGAGGCAAGGGTCGGCAAGTACCTGTCAGAGAACATCTACACCGATGTCACCGTGAACACCGCCGGCGAGACACAGATCAACCTGAACCTCGATGTCAGCCGGTCCATCACCGTGCGCGGGCGCCTGAATTCCGACGGCGGCACCGGCATCGGCGTCTATATCGAGCGCGACTACTGAACCGGGATCACCCGGTCCGGTCGTCGCGCCATGGATATTTGAAGCAAGAAGAAGCAGGGCGCGGATGTCAGGCCGCGCGTCGCCCCGCAGACCAGACGCCGCGCACGACGGCACTGCCCGCAACCGGGCGGCACCTGACCAGATCGGCCCGCAACCCCGGCACGATGCGACCCCGGTCGGTCAGCCCCGTGGCCGCGGCGGGGGCGGATGTGACGGTGGCGATGCCCCGCGCCAGATCGCCCCAGATCTGGCCCAGATGCAGGGCCGAGGTCAGCAATGCCGCAGGCACATAATCCGACGACAGGATATCCAGAAGCCCTGCCTCCGCCAGATCGGCCGCCGCCACATTGCCGGAATGCGACCCGCCCCGGATCAGGTTCGGCGCGCCCATCATGATCGCGATACCGTGCTGACGGCAGGCCGCGGCCGCCTCGGGTGTGGTGGGAAACTCGGCCAGCCGGATACCGTGCCCCGCCGATACCGCCACCTGATCGGCGGTCGTGTCGTCATGGCTGGCCAGCACCGCGCCATAGCGCCGCGCCTCGGCCACGGCCGTCGTCTCATGCACGGCCCCCAGCCGCGCGCTGACATCCCGCAGCCGGTCCACATGCTCCACGAACTGCGCCTCGGAAATGGCGTTCTTGCCCATGACATAAGCCTTGAGCTTGGACAGGTCGCGGAACTGCCGCTGCCCCGGCGTGTGATCCATCAGGCTGACGATCCCCACCCGGTCATCGGGGCCGAACTGGGCCATCTCCGCGATCAGCGTTTCCGAGCAGACTTCGGCGCGCAGGTGCAGGAAATGGCTGATCCTGAGCGACCCCTGACGGCGCAGATCCAGCAACTCCTGCGACAGGTTGCGCGCATAGGCCTTGTAGCGCCCCACGCCCGAGGGGATCGACCCCACCCGCATCGCATCGAAAACGGTGGTGATCCCCACACTGGCCAGTTCCGCATCATGGGCGATGATCGCCGCAGCATGCGGCCAGTCCACGCCGGGGCGCGGCTGGATATGGCGTTCCAGATTGTCGGTATGCAACTCGATCAGGCCGGGGATCAGCAGATCACCCTCGCAATCCTCACCGCCCGCAACGCGACCTGCGCCCATGTCAGCGATTACCCCGTCGCGGATCAGCAGATGCCCCTGCATGGTCCTGTCTGGCAGGACAAGTATGGCGTTGTTCAGGATCGTTTCAGTCATTTCATGCCCCTTTCGGGTGCTGTATCAGAGGGGGTGTCACCGGATTGTGACAAAGCAGCGGTTAGTCTGGCTTCATGACCCGATATGAAAGATACGCGATCTATGTGATGCCCGACGGCCCGCTGGCGGATTTCGGCGCAGCATGGCTGGGCTGGGATGCCCGGGTGGGCCGCGCAGTGGATCATCCCAAGCTGGAGGCCCTGCCCCGTCCGCTGGCCGAGATCACCGCAACACCCCGCAAATACGGGCTGCACGCCACGATCAAGCCGCCCTTCCGACTGGCCGACGCCACCACGCTGGCCGCTCTGATGGCCGATCTGGCCGCGCTTTGCGACCGTCTGGACCCGGTCACGCTGGACGGTCTGACGCTGGCGCGTCTGGGCGGATTCCTGGCCCTTGTGCCCGAGGGCGACACCGCCGCGCTGAACGTCCTTGCCAGCGAGGCCGTGACATCTCTCGATCGCCACCGCGCCCCGTTGACCGAGGCCGATCTCGCCCGCCGCCGCAAGGCCAACCTCACCCCGGCGCAAGAGGCCCATCTGACCCGCTGGGGCTATCCCTATGTGCTTGACGCATTCCGCTTCCACATCACCCTGACCGGCAACCTGCCCCGCGACGCGGCGGACATCACGGCCAAGGCCCTCGCCCCGCATCTGGAGGGGCTTTTGCCACGCCCTTGGCCGCTGGACAGCCTGTGTCTGATGGGCGAGGCCACGGACGGGATGTTCCATCTGATCCATCGCTACCCCCTTGGCCCGGCACTCAGCCGGTCCAGCACCGCGACCAGCGCCTGAACGCCGGCCTCGACCGAACCGCTGTTATCCACCACGTCATGCGCGGTCCCCTCGGGCAGGGCAAAATCCGCCCGCGCCAGACGGTGATCAAGATCCGCCCCACTCTCGCGCCCCCGCACCGCAAGCCGCGTGCGCAGGGCCGCGCGGTCCGCCGTGATCAGGATCACCGCCAGATCGGGAAACAGCGCCTTCGCGCGGGGCAAGACCGCCCGCGATCCGTTGAACAGCACGACACGCCCCGCCTGCATCTGCCGCAGGACGCTGGCCGGGATGCCATAGGACAGCCCATGCGCCACCCAATGCAGCGCAAAGGCACCCCGCGCCTTGCGCGCCTCGAACTCGACAAGGCTGACACCCTCGAAAGGCTCTCCCCCTGCCTCCTCGGGCCGGGTGATCACGCGGCGCGCCCAAACCAGACCGGGTCGCTGCGCGACAGCCCCGGCCAGCAGCGTGTCCTTGCCCGCGCCGGATGGCCCGACGACAGCCACCAGTCGACCTGTCATGCTGCAAGCCCCGGTGTGAAACGCGTCACGTCCACGACGCGGTCACAGACCCGATCGCGCGCTGCCTCATCATGGAAGATGCCCAAGATGGCCGCGCCGCGCGCCTTGGCCTCCTCGATCAACGTCAGAACTACTTCGCGGTTGGCCGCATCAAGGCTTGCCGTCGGCTCGTCCAGCAAAAGCGCGGGGTAAGCATGGGCAAAGCCGCGCGCGATATTCACCCGCTGCTGTTCGCCGCCCGAAAACGTGGTGGGCGACAGGGTCCACAGCCGTTCGGGGATATTCAGCCGCCCCAGCAGATCACGCGCCCGCGCCAGCGCCTCATCCCGCGCCATGCCCAGCGCCAGCAGAGGTTCTGCCACCACATCAACCGTAGGCACACGCGGCACCACACGCAGAAACTGACTGACATAGCCCAGCGTCGCGCGGCGCAGCGCCAGAACCTCGCGCGGGGCAGCCTGCGCCACATCCACGCCGCCCACACGGATCAAGCCGCTATCGGCAAGGTAATTGCCGTAAACCATCCGCATCAGCGTGGATTTCCCCGCGCCCGACGCACCCACCAGCGCCACACATTCACCGGGCGCCACCGACAAGACGGCATCCCGCATCACGGGAATGACCGCGCCGCCCTGATTGTGCAGCACGAAATTCTTGCAAAGCCCTGAAATCTCGATCATCGCCACGCCCCCCATCAGGCCTGCAACACGCTGGAGACCAGCAGTTGCGTATAGCCATGCTGCGGATCGTCCAGCACCTGATCGGTCAGACCCGCCTCGACCACATGGCCCGATTTCATCACCATCAACCGATGCGCCAGCAGGCGCACCACTGCCAGATCATGGGTCACGATCACCGCACTCAGCCCCATCTCGCGCACCAGCCCGCGCAGCAGGTCCAGCAGCCGCGCCTGCACGCTGACATCCAGACCACCTGTGGGTTCATCCATGAACACAAGCCGCGGCCCGGTCACAAGGTTCCGCGCGATCTGCAAACGTTGCTGCATCCCGCCCGAAAAGGCGGTGGGCCGGTCGTCGATCCGGTCGCCCGCGATCTCGACCCTGTCCAGCCAGTCCAACGCCTGCCC
Organism: Seohaeicola sp. 4SK31; assembly: GCF_028802875.1. NCBI lineage: Bacteria > Pseudomonadati > Pseudomonadota > Alphaproteobacteria > Rhodobacterales > Roseobacteraceae > Seohaeicola > Seohaeicola sp. 4SK31. The sequence continues at coordinate 23,793 of NZ_JARAMP010000027.1, forward strand.
CCGGATATTTCCGTAGTGGCGCGCGCCCACGGCCATCAGCCGCTCGCCGACGTTGCCGCCAGCACTCACGCCCATCCGAAGCCCGTCACGCGGGTTCTGATGCACAAAGGCCCAGTCGGTGCGCGCCAGCATCCGCCGTTCCGGCTCCGACATGGCGCGCACATCGCGCGGCCCATCCGCGCGCGTGTCAAAGACCACCGCGCCCGCATCCGCCTCAAGATGCCCGGCCAGACAGTTCAGCAGCGTCGACTTGCCCGATCCGCTTTCGCCCACGATCCCCATCACCTCGCCGGGATAAAGATCAAAGCTCACATCCTGACAGCCGATCCGCGCGCCATAGCGCTTGGTCAGGCCCTTCACCTGCAACAACGGGGTCATGCCGCATCCTCCTGTCCGGTCGTGACGGGGCCTGACGCGGACAGCCGCCCCAGATGCCCCGCATCGCGGCGCGTTTCACAATAGTCCGTGTCCGAGCAGACGAACATCCGCCCGCCCGCATCATCCACGATCACCTCATCCAGATAAGAGGTCGCGGACCCGCACAGGTCACAGGCATGATCCGCCTTGCTGGCCTCGAACGGGTGATCCTCGAAATCCAGACTGACCACCTTGCAATGCGGTGGCAGCGCATAGATCCGCTGCTCGCGCCCCGCGCCGAACAATTGCACAGCGGCACTCTCCAGCTTGGGATTGTCGAACTTGGGGATCGGCGAGGGGTCCATCACATAACGCCCCTCGACCTTGACCGGATAGGCATAGGACGTGGCGATCTGCCCGTGCCGCGCGATATCCTCGTAAAGCTTCACATGCACCAGCCCGTACTCCTCAAGGCTGTGCATCTTGCGCGTCTCGGTCTCGCGCGGCTCCAGAAAGCGCAGCGGTTCGGGAATGGGCACCTGATAGACAAGGATCTGGTCGCGGGTCAGCGGCTCTTCGGGGATGCGGTGGCGGGTCTGGATCAGCGTCGCATCGCGCGTGCGCCCCGTGGTCGCGACACCGGCGGTCCTTTCAAAGAAACGCCGGATGGAGACCGCATTGGTCGTATCATCGGCACCTTGGTCGATCACCTTCAACCGATCCTCCGGCACCAGACAGGCGGCGCTGACCTGCACCCCGCCCGTGCCCCACCCGTAAGGCATCGGCATTTCGCGGCTGGCAAAGGGCACCTGATAGCCCGGCACAGCCAGCGCCTTCAGGATGGCACGGCGGATCATCCGCTTGGTCTGCTCGTCCAGATAGGCAAAGTTGTAATCGCTCATGCCACAGCCTCCTTCGCGGCCTGCGCCTCGGCCCGCAAGCGCCGCACCAGTTCCAGCTCCGACTGGAAATCGACGTAATGGGGCAGCTTGATATGCTCCAGAAATCCGGTCGCCTGAATGTTGTCGCAATGCGACAGCACGAATTCCTCGTCCTGCGCGGGCGCACCCAGATCATCCTCGCCCAGCTCGCGCCAGCGCAGCGCGCGGTCCACCAGCGCCATGGAAATCGCCTTGCGCTCGGTCTGCCCGAACACCAGCCCGTACCCACGGGTGAATTGCGCGGGTTCCGTCTTGGACCCCGCAAATTGGTTCACCGTCTCGCATTCCGTCAGCTCGACCTCGCCGATCTGGATAGTGAAGCCCAGTTCGGGCACCTCCATCTCGACCGGCACCCGCCCGATGCGCAACTCGCCGACAAAGGCATGGTTGCGCGCATAGCCGCGCTGCGTCGAATACGCCAAGCCCAACACGAACCCCTCATCCCCGCGCGTCAAGGCTTGCAGCCGCAGCGCCCGGTTCGCCGGAAACTCCAGCGGTTGCCGCGTCAGATCAGGGGGGGCCGCGTTGCTCGGTTCCTCGGTCTGGATCAGGCCGTCACGGTTCAGGAAATCCGTGATATGCGGCACAGCGCCGGGCTGCGTGTCGGCCCGCGGCGCGGGGGGCACCTCGCCCTCCGCCGCCAGTTTGAAATCCAGCAAACGATGCGTGTAATCGAAGGTCGGCCCCAGCACCTGCCCGCCGGGCGCATCCTTGAACGTGGCCGAGATCCGCCTGTCGCAGCGCATATCCGCCGTCTCCACCGGACGCGACGAGCCGAAGCGCGGCAAGGTCGTCCGATACGCGCGGATCAGGAACACGGCCTCGATCAGATCGCCGCGCGCCTGCTTGATCGCCAGCGCCGCCAGATCCGGGTCGTAAAGCGAGCCCTCCGCCATCACCCGGTTCACCGCCAGCGCCATCTGTGCGCGGATCTGCGCCACGCTCAACTCCGGCACGGCGGGATCACCCCGCCGCTCTTCGGCCAGCCAGGCATGGGCGTTCTCGATCGCCCGCTCGCCGCCCTTGACAGCCACATACATCAGACGACCTCCGCCGCTTGCGCGACAACCGTGCTGCGCGGCAGCGCCGCCAACCTGTCGCCACAGGTGAAAAAGAAATCCAGCCCCAACGGGAACAGCGCCCGATTGGCCCGAAAGGCCGCCACGTCCGGCAGACTCAGCCGCGCCGCATCGGCAATCCCCGGCCCGGTCAGGACCGCGCCGTCACCCCGCAACGCGCTCATCTCGACGATCAGAGTGGCGGACCTGTCCGGATATTCCGCCGTCCCGATCCTGTAACCCCCGAGCGGCAGCAGACTGTCCCACGCGCCCAGCGCAAAGACCGCATCGCCACGCGCCTCAACCACAGGGGCGCCAGTATGAAACGCGATCCAGCGCCGCAATGCGACACTGTCATGGGACGACGCCAGCCAAACCGGCGTCTCGGGATCGCACAGCACCAGCAGCAGAACGGCCGCCGCAACTGACACAGGCTCAGGCGCCTGCGCCCCGGCCACCTTCAGGATATCTCCGGGCCGCGCCATCGCCATCATCGCCGCGCGAAAGCCCCAGGCCGACTGGATCGACGGGTCGGCAAACCCGCCTGTCATCATTGCCTCATCCATCAGTCATCACCCCGCACCAGCGTGAAAAACTCGACCTTCGTGGCCGCCGCCTTGGCCGCACGCAGGCCCGCGCGCGCCTGCACCTCAGCCAGGAGCGGCTCCAGCACCGCCGCACGCAGATGCCCGGCCTCCGGCCCCTGCATCAACGCATCCACCAAGGCCGCCTGCTCCGCTTGCCGCTTGTCGCGTCCCTGCACATAGGCATGGCCAACGGCCCCACCCTCCAGCACCAGCGCGCAGCGGGTCACCGTCATCTCGCCCAGATTGAACGGGGCACCCGTGCCACCTGCACGGCCCTGCACCATCACCCCGCCCACCTCGGGCGCGCGCAGCCAGCGAAAGGCGGGGGCCATGTTCACCCCTCGCCACAGACGATCCAGCAGATCTGCGGGCGCGCGCGCCAGAAGCCCCATCCAGTCCTTGCGGTCCATTCCCGCCTCCATCCTGTGATCCGGACAACCGACATCTTGCCGACTTGTCTAGATTACTATACAACTATACAAATTCTAACCCCATGCTGCCCACGCCGCAAGCGCCGCTTCGTGAAATTTTGGTGACACATCATGACGACAACCCCGCTCTGGTCCTCCATCGCCAGCACCCTGCGCGACGAAATCAGCGCGGGGCTTTACCGGCCCGGCGACAGGCTGCCGACCGAATCCGCGCTCGCCCGCCGCTTCGGGGTGAACCGCCACACCGTGCGCCACGCCCTGTCAGGGCTGGTCAAGGACGGCACGATCACCACCCGCCGCGGCGCGGGTGCTTTCGTCAGCCGCGCGCCCACCGATTACCCGCTGGGCCGCCGCGTGCGCTTTCACCAGAATCTCGCCGCCGCCGGACGCCTGCCGGAAAAGCGGTTCCTGCATATCGAAACCCGCGCCGCCGATAGCGATGAGGCCGAGGCCCTGTCCCTGGCGCAGAACGCGCCGGTCCACCGGGTCGAGGGGGTCTCCTTCGCGGACGGCCTGCCCATCGCGCATTTCATCAGCACCTTTCCCGCCGCCCGCTTGCCCGACCTGCCCGCCCATCTACAGGCGACAGGATCGGTCACGCAGGCGCTGGCCGCCTGCGGCATCACCGATTACACCCGCGCCAGCACCCGCCTGTCCGCGCGCCGCGCCACCGCGTTGCAAGCCCGCCACCTGATGCTGCGCGAGGGCGATCCGATCCTCTTCAGCTTCAGCATCAATATCGACCCGGCAGGCCAACCCGTCGAACTGGGCCAGACGGCCTTCATCGGCGATCACGTCACCTTGAGTATCCTGCCAGAGGCATGAGTTTGTCACAGAACGGATACGCTTTGCAGTTATCCACAGGGTCAGCCACACAGGAAAACCCCGGATGACACGCCATTCCCACCCGCCTTTGCGCCTTGTCGGCGCCACTGTCCTGCGCGAAGGGCAGATGCAGAAACGCTCGGTCGCGATGCAGGACGGCGTGATCACCAAGGGCCCCTTGCCCGAGGTGGACCTGACCGGGTTTCTGGTCCTTCCCGGCATCATCGACCTGCATGGCGACGCCTTCGAACGGCACATCGCGCCGCGCCCCTCCGCCCCCTTTCCCATCGAGACCGGCCTGCACGCCACCGACCGCGACGCCGCCGCCCATGGCGTGACAACCGCATGGCTGGCGCAAAGCTGGTCATGGGAGGGCGGCCATCGCAGCCCCGACATGGCCGAGGACATCATGGAATCGCTGGACACCCTGCGCCCCCACCTGATGACTGACCTGCGCCTGCAACTGCGGGTCGAGACGCATACGGTCGATACCGCTGACCGCCTGCTGGCCGCCATACGCCGTCATGACATCGACTATGTGATCTTCAACAACCATCTGGACGAGGCGCTCCATCTTGCCGGGTCCCGTCCCACCGAACTGGCGCTCTGGGCCGCGAAGTCCGGCCGCTCCCCCGCGGCACAGCTGGCACTGGTCGAGGCCACGCGTCAGCAGGCTCCGCAAGTGCCCCGCTACCTCTGCCGTCTGGCCGAGGCATTCGACACGCTGGGTGTTCATTACGGCAGCCATGACGACCCGGATGGAGAAACGCGCGAGCGGTTTTCGATGATCGGTGCGCGCATCTGCGAATTCCCCATTGCCCGCTCCGCTGCGGCACTCGCCCGCGCGGTCAACGATCCCGTGCTGATGGGCGCACCCAACGTGGTGCGCGGTGGTTCGCAATCGGGCAATATCGCCGCCACCGACCTGATCCGGCGCGGGATGTGCGATGCGCTGGTGTCTGACTACTACTACCCTGCCCTGTCGCGCGCGGCGTTCCGTCTGGTCGATGACGGCATCCTCGACCTGCCCGCCGCATGGGCGATGATCTCGACCCGCCCGGCCGAAATCCTCTGCCTCGCGGATCGGGGCGTCATCGCCTATGGCAAACGCGCCGATCTCTGCGTGGTGAACGAGGAGACGCGCCGCGTCGAGGCGACCCTCTCGGCGGGTCGCCTGACCCATCTGACCGGCGAGGCCGCGCATCGTTTCCTCGGCAGTCGCGCCGAACTGGCCATGGCCGCCGAATAACCCCGGCCTAGCCTTCGTAGCGGTCCAGAAAATCCGCCACCGACAAGCGTCGGAAATCCTCCAGCGCGGCCCGCAACCGGGCATGATCCCAGTCCCACCACGCCAGCACGATCATCCGCGCCGCCAGATCCTCGGGCAGGCGCATCCGGATCACCTTGGCAGGCACCCCGGCAACAATGGCATAGGCTGGCACGTCCTTGGTCACGACAGCGCCCGACGCCACAACCGCGCCATGTCCCACCGTCACCTCGGGCTTGATCTGCGCATTGTGCCCGATCCAGGTATCATGCCCGATCACCACCCGCCGCGCGCGGCGCTTGGCGAACCAGTCCCCATCATCCGCCGCATCCGGCCAATAGGACGCGCTGCGATACATGAAGTGATGCAATGAGGCGCGGTCCAGCGGGTGATCCGTCGCACCGATCCGCACGAAACTGGCGATATTGGCGAATTTGCCGACACTCGCATTCGCGATGTCACAGAAACGGTCGCAATAGCTGTAATCCCCGATCCCGGAATGGGCCACACGCGACCCGCGCCCGATCTCGCACCACGCGCCAAAGGTCACATCCGTGATCTCGCAATCAGGATGCACCAACGGCGCCTCCGCCCTCAGATCCTTCACGCGCCCCGCCCCTTCATCTTGCCAGAAATACTCAACAGCAACGCCTCAATGCCCCGCATCGTCACCCTTGATCAGCCGCCGCCGCAGCCAGCCCGACACGCTATCCATGACCATCACCATCAGCACGATCAGCACGATGTAATAGGTGACCTCCTCCCAATCCTTCTGGGTCTGGATCGCCTGGGTCAAGAACAAGCCGATGCCGCCCCCGGTGATCGCGCCGATGATCGTGGCGCTGCGGGTATTGGACTCGAAATAATAGAGGATCTGCGACAGCAGGATCGGCGTCACCTGCGGGATCACCCCAAAGCGATAGCGCTGCAGAGGCTTGGCCCCGGTCGATTGCACACCCTCGATCTGGCGGCCGTCCACATTCTCCAACACCTCGGAAAAGCTTTTGCCAAAACTGCCCGTATCCGTGATCAGGATCGCCAGCGCCCCTGTCAATGGACCGGGCCCAAAGGCGCGGCTCAGGATGATCGTCCAGATCAGCCCATCCACCCCGCGCACGAAGTCGAACACGCGGCGCACTGCGAACCGCAGCGCCACGACAGGGGCAAAGTTCTTTGCCGCCAGAAAGGCCAGCGGCAGGGCAATGACCGCCGCACCGAACGTGCCCAGAAAGGCCATCAGCACCGTCTCGCCAATAGCCCAGAACACATCCGCGTGCCGCCACATCGGGTTGCCCATGAAATCAGCGACGGCCCCGACAACGTTCCCCCGCATCGGGTCAATCTGCGGCCCGAACAGGATCTCGCCCAGCCCGCGCCCATGATAGGGGCTGTCCAGCGTGAACCAGAACAACTCCCACCCCGGAAAATAGCGGAACACCTCGTCCTTTGAGCGGGTCACGCTCACCCGTCCCGCATCGGTGGTGATCGACACACGGCTGTCCGACACGCTGGCCCAGTCCGGGCTCTCGCCCGGCCCATAGCCCGGAAACAGCGCAACGATCCTGCCATCGATCCTGTCGATCTGGATCATCCCGACATCCGGCATGTCATAGGTCACGCGCCGGTCAGGCAGGAAACGCACCACATGCCCGCCCCCCAGATCTATCACCGTATCGTCGAACCCGCCTGACACCCAGGCCGGCATCGTGCCCTCGGGGTAGCGCCCCTTGTTCTCGCCCTCGACCGCATAGACCATCTCGCCGGCGCGGGCATCACGGGTGACATGCACCTTATGGCTATAGCTGTCGGCCACCAAAATCCGCGCATTGTCCATATTGGCCCGCTGCACCAGCCCCGGCACATCAAAGGCAAAGAAGACATAGACCAGATAGGCCAGCACCAGCACAGGCACCGCCAGCGCCAACCGGCGTTTCCGCGCGATCAAGGTCATCGCGGCCTGCAAGGGCACCCCGCCGGGGCGCGCCGCCCCCAATTCCGTGGTCATGCTCATCGCGTCACCCCATGCACCAGACGATTGCGGAAATGGCTCGACACCTGATCGAAGAACACGATCGTAAGGAACAGCAGGATGAAGATCGCCGCCGAAATGTCGAACCGCCCCGTCCCGAAGGTCATCGCATTGCGCAGCTCATAGCCGATGCCGCCCGCCCCCACGAACCCCAGAATGGCCGAGGCGCGGGTGTTGATCTCGAACCGCATCAGCGCATAGGACAGGTAATTCGGCGCCACCTGCGGGACCACGCCCAGCAGCATCCGCTGCCACCAGTTGGCCCCGACCGACTGCAACCCTTCGACAGGTTTCAGGTCCACATTCTCGGACACTTCGGAAAACAGCTTGCCCAGCGCCCCCGCCGTATGCAGCGCAATGGCGATCATCGCAGGCACCGGCCCGCCGCCCAGAATGAAGATCAGCACCAGCGCGATCACGATTTCGGGAAAGGCACGCAGGATATCCATGATCCGCCGGAACACCGGGATCAGTCGCGGAAAAGGGGCCAGCCCCCGCGTCGACACCAAGGACAAACCCAAACCCAGCGCCGCGCCCAGCAGGGTCGATACCGCCGCGATATTGATCGTCTCGATCAGGGCCGGAAAGAACTCCACGAAATAACCCGGCAGGTTCGCCCGCTTCTCCCAGGCTTCGGTCACCAGACCCGCCGGGAAATCCAGAACCTTGGGCATCCCGTCCCAGAACCCGCCGGCCGAGCGCCCCTCGACGATGCGAAACCCAAGGATCATCGCGATCACGAACAGCGCGATCATCAGCCCCGAATACATGCGCCGCGCCCGCACCATCCGCAGATAGCTGTCACTGTTCTGCGTCAGGGCACGCGCCGCATTCGGGCTGCGGGCAGCGGTCAGATCGGACATGAAGGGTCTCCCTGAAAACGAGGGGCCGGGGTCAAAGGCCCCGGGCCCCCTTGCAAGCGATCCCGCGGATCAGTTCGACATCTGCGCCTTGCGCACCGCGATGATCGTCTCATAGGCGTCATGGCCGATGGGGGTGAAACCCGCCGTCTCGCCCGCCGCCACGCCATAGGCGCATTCCGGGTCATTCGCATGCAGGTTCTGGGTCAGCTCGGTCATCTTGGCCTTCACATCCTCAGGCAGCGCATTGCGAAGCACGATCGGACCTTCGGGGATCGGCTTGGATTTCCAGATCTCGACCAGTTCATTCATGTCCACCAGACCCGAATCCACAGCCTTGCGCAGCGCACCCGAGTTGTAACCGTCCTCCCAGTCGCCCTGCCCATCGGCCCAGGTCACACCGGCATCCACATCGCCATTGGCCACGGCCACGATGGTCTGCTCATGCCCACCCACAAAGCGGACTTCACCGAAATAATCGCCCGACTCCATCGTGGACCCCGTGGCGGCCGGGATCTCGACCGACGGCACCAGATAGCCCGAGGTGGAGTTCGGATCACCGAAGGCGAAAACCTTGCCCTTCATGTCCTCCAGCGAGGTGATGCCGCTGTCCTTGCGGGCAAAACCGATGGAGTGATAGGTGAATGACCCGTCAAGGTTGGTCTTGACCAGCACGGGCGTCACCGCCTCGGGCGCTTCCAGCCAGACCGCGGCATAGCCGGACGCGCCCAGCCATGCCATATCCAGCGTGCCCCCGATCAGACCCTGAATGACGCCGTTGTAGTCGGCGGCGGTGAACAGCTTGGTGGGCACCCCAAGTGCCTCTTCGGCATAGGCGCGGAAACACTCGTTGGACGCCAGACGGTCCTGTGCATTCTCGCCGCCCAGCAGGCCGATGCGGAATTCGGTGATCTGCTCCTGTGCAAGGACCGGGCTGATCAGGGCGGTCGTGGCGACCATTGCGGCAAACAGTTTATTCATGGCTCTCTCCGGTTTGGAAAACCCCTCGCGCAGGATGCGGCGGAGGGCGGTTTCAGGTCTCAGACGTCAAATGGCCGCCTCAGCTTCGCGGATGGCGCGGGCGGCGGCATCGCTGCGCTCCAGCGCCTCGATGCTGGTGCTGGTGGCCTCCTCGCTGAAGCTCGCATCGGCCCCATAGATGTCGCGCGCAACACCCGTGGTCAGTTGCGCGGGCGTGCCGTCAAACACCACGCGCCCGTCGCGCATCCCGATCACCCGGTCGCAATAGCGCCGCGCGGTATCAAGCGTGTGCAGGTTGGCGATGACCATGCGGCCATCCTCTTCATGGATGCGGCGCAGCGCCTCCATCACGACCTGCGCATTCATCGGATCAAGACTGGCGATGGGTTCATCGGCCAGAATGATCTTGGGGTCCTGCATCAGGGCCCGCGCAATGGCGACGCGCTGCTGCTGCCCCCCTGACAAGGCTTCGGCCCGCTTGGGCGCATGATCCGCGATCCCCAGCCGGTCCAGAATGGCAATCGCCTTCTCGATATCGGCAGTCGGATAGAGGTTGAACATCGTCGCCAGCGTCGACCGGCGGTTCAGCGTGCCATGCAGCACGTTGCTGACCACATCCATGCGCGGCACAAGGTTGAATTGCTGAAAGATCATCGCACAGGCGGATTGCCAGGAACGTTTGTCCGCACCCTTGAGGGTCAGGATATCGCGCCCCTCATGGATCACCTGCCCCGAGGTCGCATCGGTCAGCCGGTTCAGCATCCGCAACAGCGTGGACTTGCCCGCGCCCGAGCGTCCGATGATCCCGATCATCTTGGGCGCATCGACCGAAAAACTCACCGCATCGCAGGCGGTATTCGCACCGAAGCGCTTGGTCAGCGTGTTGACCGCAAACATGGCTGTCCCCCTTTGGTCTGCCTTGCGGCGTAAGGGATCAGCGCGACGGCTTTGTTGCATTCAGGTGAAACTTTTGTAAACGGGCCGGAACGGCGCGCGCCGCAGGGCCGCGCCCGGACCCTGCGGGAAAGGCACATCATGCACCGGATCGACATTGCCGTGATTGGCGCAGGCCTGTCCGGCCTGACCTGCGCGCGCCGGCTCTCGGACGCCGGGGCCAAAGTGGCGGTGTTCGAGGCCGCGGCCCGCATCGGCGGCCGCATCCACGCGCTCCGCGACGAACAGGGACAGGTGCTGGCCGACCTTGGTCCCACATGGGTCTGGCCGCCGCATCAGCCCGTTGTGGCGCAGTGGCTCGACAGGCTGGGGCTTGCGACCTTTGTGCAGGCCAATGATGGCGATGCCGTGATCGAAGGCTATCACCCCGCCCCGGTCCGCGCCCCTTTGCCCGGTCAGGACGGCATGATGCGCATCAAGGGTGGCCCCGCAGCCCTGGTGCAGGCCATGGCCGCGGGCCTCCCGGATGGCATGCTCCATCTGAACCGCCCTGTGACACGCCTTGATCCGGGCCGGAACGGGCTGATCCTCACCGATGCGGCAGGCGCACAGGTCATCGCCGCGCGGGTCGTGCTCTCGGCCCCGCTGCGCGTCGCCGCCACCCGCATCGCGATCCCCGCCGCGCCCACAGCCCTGCTGCACGCGATGCGCGCCACACCCACATGGATGGCGGGGCAGGCCAAGGCCGTGATCCTCTACGACCGCCCCTTCTGGCGCGACAGCGGCCTCTCAGGCCGCATCGCCAGCCGCATCGGCCCAATGGTCGAAGTGCATGACCACAGCGCCCCGAACGGCCAACCCGCCCTGTTCGGATTCGTCGGCTGGCCGCCCGAGGCCCGCGACCCCGCCGCGCTGGAGGCGGCGATCCGCGCGCAACTGATCCGTTGTTTCGGCCCGGACGCCCCGCACCCGAACTCCGTCACGGTGCAGGACTGGTCGCGCGAACCGCTGATCTGCACGGCGTCGGATCACATGGGCGCGCATCCCGACCTGCCCCCGGCGATCCTGCGCCAACCCCATCTGGACGGCCGCCTGCATATCGCCATCGCGGAAACCTCGACCCGCAGCCCCGGCCTGATCGAAGGCGCGCTCGACGCAGGCGATACCACCGCCACCGCCCTGCTGACATCGGCCGGAGTGGAATGAGTATCTCCGGCCGGATGAAGCAGTCCGCGCGCCCTGCTTCTTCTTGCTTCAAATATCCAGAAACAACGGCTCAGCCCAAAGCATGGACGCGCACCGCGGGACAGATCCGCTGGGCGATCTCGCATAGATGCCGGTGATGCGTCAGATAGATCACCTGCCCGACTCCGGCCATCCCGGCCAGCAGGGCAAAGGTCTCGGCGGCGCGGTCATCGTCGAAGGTCTCCAATATGTCATCCGCGATGAAGGGCACCGTTTCCCGCGCAGCTGCGATCTCGTGAAAACCCGCGACCCGCAGCGCCAGATACAGCTGGAACCGCGTCCCCTTGGACAGATCCCGCGCCAGTTTCGACGCCCCCGTCGCCGCAATCGCCACCAGCACCTCGCGTTCACCCTCGGGCTGGGCGGCCAGTCCGCTGTAGTCGCCCCGCGTGATGGTGCGGAAGGCCTCTGACGCGCGCTGCATCATCGCGCTGCGGTGACTGTCGCGATAGCCTTGCAAGGCGTGATCCACCGCCACGATCCCCAACCGCTGCCGCAGGAAGGCGCGCGCCTCCTCGGCGATCTGCAATAGCAATGTCTGCCGCTCTTCCTGCAAACGCGCCACCGCATCGTCGCCACCCACCGCCTCGATCCGCCCCTGCGCCTGCGACAGATCCGCATAAAGCCGCTGCAAATCCTGACCCTGCCGCTGTTGCGCCGCCATCAGCCCGGCGCGCTCTGCCGCCAGCGCGGGCCGGTCCAACCCCTCCAGCGCCGCCACCGCCTCGGCCAGCCGGTCGGTGCCCATCCCCTCGCAAATGTCACGGGCCAGCCGGTCGCGTTCGGCGGTCAGATCCTGCCGCCGTGCGGCCTGCGCCACCACATCGCGCAGCGCCTGCGCGTCATCGCAGCCGAAATGCCGGCAGAACTCGGCCAGCCGCGCCTCGGTCACGGCCAGCTTGTCCCGCAACCCCTGCGCGACCTGCTCACCCGCTGCCAGCTTCCCGTGCAAATCCTGCCGTCGCGCCTGCCCCTCAAGCGCGGCCCGCTGCCGCGCCCGCAACGCGGCCCAGGTTGCCGCGGGATCATCCTCCGGCAGACCCAACCGCCCGGCCAGCGCGGCCACCGCCGCGCCAAAAGCCGCATGATTGGCCTGCATCTTGCCGATCCGGTCGCGCAATCCGCGCAAGTCGCGCCAGCTTTGCTCAAGGCTCTGGAACAGGTCCAGCACGCCGCCCATCGCGGCCACGTCCGGGCTGTCACTGCCCCCCAGCGGCAGACGCCCGCAGGCCGCCTGCCAGTCATCCTGCCACGCCTGCATCGCCGCCCCGGCGCGGTCCAGCGCCGCCTGCCGCCGCCGCAGATCCTCTGCCGCCGCATCCCGCGCCTCGACCAGCGCGGCCTTGCCCTGCGCGCGCTCCAGCAGGACCCGTGCCTGTGCGGCCAGCACCGGCAGCGGCGCATCCTCCGCCACCGCCTGCCCCGAGGCCGCAAGCCCCGCCGCCAAGGCATCCCGCACCGCCGCCTGCCCCCGCGCGGCCCCCTCCAGATCCCGCGCTGCGGCCTGCCACGTGGCCAAGGCCTCCAGCGCCAGTTCGCGCCGCCGCATCCAGTCTTCCAGAGCCTCGGGCGATGTCGCGGGGTCCAGCCCCGCCGGCAGCACGCGCGCCAGAGCCTCCCGCACCGCGGCGCTTCGCGCCGCCGCCGCCTGCGCCTCGGCCTCATGCCGCGCACGCTCTATCTCCAGCGCGGCCAGCCGCGTCTCGGCTTCGGCCCGGTGCAGCGCGGCGGTCTGCGCCCGCGCCAGAGCCGCCGTCACCTGATCGTCCTGCCTGAGAGCCGCCTCGAACGCCTCGGCCGTCTCTGTGCTCAAAGCCGCGCGATGCGCGGCCCACAGGCTTTCCCGCGCCGCCCTGCTCCGCGCCGCATCCTCCAGCGTGACCTGTCCCGCCGCGACCTCGGCCTGCATCTGCGCCGTGATCCGCGCGGCCTCCTCCGTGGCGCGCGTCACCTCTGCATGCGCGCGCTCTTGGCCCCGCTGCGCCTCGGCCAGCGCCTGTCGCCAGCCCTGCACCTGCGCCGCATCCGGCAAGGACAGCGCCATCAGCGCCGCCCCATCCCCGCGCCACGGCAAAAGCCGCGCCAAGGCTGTCTCCATCCGGTCGCGCGCCGCCGCCTCAAGTCCGCGCGCACGCTCCAGCGCGCCTGCGGGATCGCCGCGCTGTGCGCCCTGCACGACCTCGGCCAAAAGCGACAGATCGGGCACCGCGCCACCATCGTCACCCAGCCGCGCCACCAGCGCCGCCAAACGCTGGGCCGCCGCAGCCTCTTCCTGCCGCGCCGTATCCAACGCCGCCGCCACGCCGGACTGCCGCTCCATCAGCGCGCGCAGGCTGGCCACCAAGGGAGGGGACAGCACAAGATCAGCCGGATCGCGCCCCGCCGCACCCAGTTGTCGCAACAATTCGTCGATCTGCGTCTGCACCTGATCCGCCTCGGCCCGGCGCGCGGGCAGGTCACGCACCGCTCCGTCGAAATCGGATTTCAGCGCCTCCGCCTCGGCCATCGCGGCATCCTGCGCCAGCATCGCGGGATCATCCCGCGCGGCCTCCATCTCGGCGCGCAGGCCGTCCATCAGCGCGGCCTGCCCTTCAAGACGCACCACTGTCTGGCCATGCTCCCGCGCAAGGTCGTCCAGTTCCGCGATCCAGCCCTGCGGCACCGCAGGCAGATCCGGCAAGACCTTGAGATCCGCCGCGATCAGCGTCAGCCGCGTCACCAATGGCAGCGCCGCCAATTGCCGCTCAACCAGATGCAACCGCGCCAGCGTGTCATCCTGCACTGCCTGCGCCGCATCCAGCGCCGCCTGTGCCTGTTCGCGCTGCTGCGACAGCACAGCAAAGTCCCGCGCGCCGACATCCTGATCGGCAATCTGCTGCTCCACCGCCGCCAGCGCCTTTTTCAGATCGGCCAGCCCGCCAGTGCGGCCACCGGGCTTGAAGAAACCCGCCGTCTTGCTTCGCAACCCCTCCAGCGCCTGACCCATCTCCGCCAGACCGCTTGAGGCGGTAAACAACATCTGCCCCAGATCCCCCTGACTGGAGAGGATGCTTTCCCCGCCCTTCTCCAGCGTCTCGTCATCCAGACTGAACATCGCCTCATAGCCCGCCCGGTCGATCCCGCCGAGGAGACCGGGCATCATCGCCTCGGGCAGGGCATGTCCCGCCGGATCGGTCAGCGTGCCCGTGCGTCCCTTGGTGCGGATCACCTCCAGCACCTCGCCGCCCGCGTCGATCGCAGCCCCCAGCCGCATCGACGCATAAGGGTGCAGGAAATCCATCCGGCTTTGGGTGGGGATACCATACAGAAGATCCAGCCAGCCTTGCATGGTGGTGGATTTGCCCGCTTCATTGGGCCCGTAGATGATATGGAAATCAGGCCCATCGGCCGGAGCCGCGCCGAAATCCAGACTGCGGTCCGTGAACTTGCCGTAGCGGATCAGATCAAGCCGGCGCAGGCGCATCAGGCGTCCCCCTCCAGCCCGTGCAGATGGGCCAGCACCTCTGCGGCACCCTCCTGCAACAGCGCATCGCGGATCGCCGCCTGCGTTGCCGGATCATCGCCCAGCATCCCGCGCAACTCCTTGGGCAGGGTCTTGGCCAGAGCCTCGATCACCGCATCCGCCTCGGCCAGAATGGCGGCGGGGGGTGTGGTCATACCTGCGATCTGACGCCCCAGTTCCGCCAATGGGCCGGCTGTATCGGGAGGGGCGTCATCGGTGCAGGCCAGCTCCACCTTGTCGATCCACAGCGTCCCGATCCCTTCGGCGGTCAACCGCGCCTCATCCAGCAGCAGTCCCTGATCGCGCCGCAGTCGCCAGAGCAGCGGCGTCCGTCCCGTCAGCACAGGCCGCAGCACCAGATGATCCTCGCCATGATCCCGCCGCGCCGCGCGCAGCGCCCCCGACAACGCCGCCACGACACCCGGCCAATCCTCGGCCCCGTCCAGCGGCACCTCCACCCGCTCGAACCGGGCCACGCCGGTTGAGCGCGCCTCGACCGTCACAGTGCCATCATCCGCCACGGTGACCAGCGTCACGGATTTCGCACCCGCCTCGCCAATGTCACGCCCCTGCGGGATGCCGGGCATCACCACATGACAGCCGCCCGCATGATGCGCGCGCGCATGGATATGCCCCAGCGCCCAGTAATCGAACCCGCTGCCCTGCAAATCCGCCAGACGGCACGGCGCATAGGGATCATGCCCCGCCGCCCCGTCCAGACTGGTATGCAGCATCCCGATATTCACCGCCCCCGGCACAGGGGCCTTGAACCGCCCCAGCAGGCTGTCCGGCGCATGCGGCCGCGCGAAACTGATCCCGTGAATGGCCACCTCCAACGCGCCCTTGCTGCGCCGCACCACCCCCGCCTGCGCGCCAAACACCGTGACCGAAGGCGGCAAGACCAACTGCGCCGTGATCCGCGATTCCGCGTCATGGTTGCCCCGGATGATGAACGTCTCGATCCCCGCCGCATCCAGACGCCGCAACCCTTGCGTCAAAAACCGCGCCGTCTTCATCGAGGTCTGCGCCCCATCATACAGATCCCCCGCGATCAGCAGCGCATCCACCGCCTCTTCCAGACACAGATCAATGATCCGCGTGAATGCCGCGCGGCTGGCATTGCCGATCACCTCGGCCAAGGCGCTATCCCGCAGCGCCAACGATTTCAGCGGCGAGTCCAGATGCAGATCAGCCGTGTGAACGAAACGAAAGGGCAAACAAGGCTCCATCTGACAGCGGCACCGGGGAGGCTCAGCCTGTCCTGCGCACCGCAGGTTGTCAAACCCGAAACAGGCCCCGGCAGCCGCTTCTCAGACTGCCTTATTTGTATTCACCAGCGCATTGATCAGCGGAAATTGTATACAATATGACCAATCAACAAGGCCATCCACGCCCTTTCCCCTGCCCCTCATCCGCCCGCTGCCCTAGCTCGTCCCTCACGGAGGAGACGCACCAGAAACCGGACCGCAAGCCAACCTTGCGGCCACCCCGACAGGGACCCAGACAGGAGAGGTACTTTCATGGAACGTCGCAGATTTCTGACCGCCACCGCCGCAGCCGCCGTGGCTGCCCCCCTGGCCGCCCCCCGCGTGGCACAGGCGCAGGACAGCTTCGCCTGGCGCATGACCAATTCCTACGGCCCCGGCTCGCCCTTCTACGTCGAAGGCCCCGGCAGCCCCACGGACATCATCGCCAAGATCGACGCCATGTCCGGCGGCCGCCTCAAGATCCAGCACTTCGCCGCAGGCGAGCTGATCCCCGCCTTCGAGGGCTTCGACGCCGTCCAGCAGGGCGTGATCGAGATGAACGCCTCCAACAGCTATTTCTGGTCGGGCACCACCTTTGCCGCACAATACTTCACCACCGTTCCCTTCGGGATGAGCTTCGCCGGACATATGGCATGGCTTTATCACGGCGGCGGTCTGGAGCTGTGGCACAAGGTCTATGAACCCTTCGGCCTTGTTGCCTTCCCGATGAACAATACCGGTGTGCAGATGACCGGCTGGTTCCGCGAACCGATCGAGGATGTCAGCCAGTTGCAAGGCCTGCGCATGCGCATCCCCGGTCTGGCCGGTCAGGTCTATGCCAGCCTTGGCGTGGACGCCCGCGTCCTTCCGGGCGGCGAGATCTTCCCCGCGCTGGAACGCGGCGTGATCGACGCCGCCGAATTCGTAGGCCCCTATCAGGATCGCCGCCTTGGTCTGCAAAACGCCGCCAAGTTCTACCACACCACCGGCTGGCACGAGCCCTCCACCACGGGGGAACTTCTCATCTCCAAGGCCGCTTGGGATGCCCTGCCCGCCGATCTGCAACAGATCGTCAAGACCGCCTGCATGGCCGCCTGCCTTGAAAGCATGACATGGTCCGAGGCCGTGAATGGCGAGGCCCTGTCCGATCTGGTGGACAATTTCGGCGTCACCGCCGCCGTCCTCCCCGAAGCGGTGGTCGAGGCACTGCGCACCGCGACCGCCGACACGCTGGCCACCCGGGCCGCCGCCGATCCCTTGGTCAAGGAAGTCCATGACAGCTACATGGCCTTCAAGGCGAACCACGACCGCTGGGCTGGGGTCAGCGAAGGGCCGTGGCACAAGTCCATCCTCAAGGTCTGAAGATGCGCGCCCTCTCACGTTTCGTGAACGGGATCGAGGGCGCGGTCCGGCTTTTCGGCTGGATCGCGGCCTGGACCTGCGTGGCGCTGGTGCTGATGGTGGCGGGCGATGTGTTCATCCGCTACTTCCTGCGCACCGGGGCCGTGTGGTTGCAGGAATTGCAATGGCACCTGATCTCGCCCATCGCGCTGTTCGGCATGTCCTACGCGCTTTATTGCGGCGAACAGGTCCGCGTCGATGTGCTGTTCGAACGCTTTCCGCCTTGGCTGTGTCGCCTGATCGAGGTGATGGGCGGCCTCGCGCTCATGGCCTTTGCCCTCTATGCCGTCTGGCTGTCGATCCCATGGGTGCAGCAGTCATGGCTGCGCGCGGAATCCTCGCCAAATCCGGGTGGCCTGCCCTATCGCTGGGCGCTCAAATCGCTGATCCCGCTGGGGTTTGCGCTACTGGCGCTGCAAGGTCTGGCCCATGCGCTGCGCCATGGCTTTGGCCTTCCCAACCCGGCCCATGACAGCGGGCCCTCGGGACACTGAACTTCAGGAAAGAACCGCTATGTCTCCGACCGAACTTCTGGCGATCGGCATGATCGCCGCCTTTTTCGTGCTGCTGATCATCGGCATCCCCGTGGGCATCGCCATCGCCGTGTCGGGGCTGGTCTTTGGCTATGCGGGTTTCGGCCCGATGCTGTTCAACCTGCTGCCCGCACGCATCTATGGCGTTGTCACGAACTATACCTTCATGGCGATCCCTCTCTTCGTTTTCATGGGCGTGATGCTGGAAAAATCCCGTCTGGCCGAGGAACTGATCGACATCATCGGCCATGTCTTCGGCAAGGTCGCGGGCGGCATGGGTGTGGCAATCATCCTTGTCGGTGTGCTGCTGGGGGCTGCGACCGGCATCGTCGGGGCCACCATCGTGACGCTGGGCCTGCTGACCCTGCCCACGCTGCTGCGCCGGGGCTATCCCAAATATCTGGCGACCGGCATGATCTGCGCCTCGGGCACCTTGGGGCAGATCATCCCACCCTCGCTGGTGCTGATCCTTCTGGCGGAAATTCTTGGCGAATCGGTAGGCACCATGTTCGCCGCCGCCATGATCCCCGGCCTGACACTGGCGGGCGTCTATATCATCGCGATCCTTGTGCTGGCCGCATGGAAACCCGGCCTCATGCCTCCGATCCCGCAGGCCGAACGCGACGCCATGAGCGGGGCACAACTGGCGAAAAAGGTCCTTCTCGTCGTCGGCCCGCCCATCGGTCTGGTGATCGCGGTTCTTGGCTCGATCATCGGCGGGCTGGCCGCCCCGACGGAAGCGGCCTCGATGGGGGCCATCGGCGCGCTGGCCTTCGTGGCGCTGTCGGGGCGGCTGACCTTCGATCTGCTCAAGCAGGTTGCACGATCCACGCTGCTCATTTCCTCGATGGTGTTCTTCATCCTGATCTGCGCGCAGGTCTTTGGTCTGGCCTTCCGCGGTTTGGGCGGCGAACACCTTGTGGGCCGCATGTTCGAATGGGTCCCCGGCGGTGTGAACGGCGCAATCCTGTTCATGTTGCTGCTGGTCTTTCTCTTGGGCTTCTTTCTGGAATGGATCGAAATTTCTTACATAGCCCTGCCGCTGTTCCTGCCCTTCTTCATCGCCAATGGAGTCGATCTGGTCTGGCTGGGCATCCTGATCTGCCTGAACCTGCAAACCTCATTCCTGACGCCCCCTTTCGGCTGGTCGCTGTTTTTCCTCAAGGGCGTCGCCCCGCCTGAGGTGACGACCCTTGACATCTACAAGGGCGCAGTGCCCTTCATCGGACTGCAAGCGCTGGCGCTGGCACTGGTTTACGTCTTCCCCGGGCTGGCCCTCTGGCTGCCCGCAGCAATCGGGTGGTGACATGCTGACATCTTCCATGGGTTACAAAGGCGCGATCAGCGCCCCCCATCGCGCCGCCGCACTGGCCGGTCGCGATATCCTGAACGCGGGCGGCACGGCGATCGAGGCGATGGTCGCCGCCGCCGCCGCCATCGCGGTCGCCTATCCGCATATGAATGGGATCGGCGGCGATGGCTTTTGGGTGATCCACCGCCCCGGTCAGGCCCCTGTCGGCATCTCGGGCTGTGGCCGGGCCGCGGGCCTCGCCACACCTGAATGGTATGCCGAGCGGGGCGTCACCACCGCCCTGCCCGCACGCGGCCCATTGGCCGCCCTGACCGTGCCCGGCACCATCGACGGCTGGGCCAAGGCCCTCGCCCTCGTCCCCGAAAACCGCCGCCTGCCCCTGTCCGACCTGCTCGCCCCCGCCATCGCGCTGGCGCATGACGGGATCGCCGTGACAGCCAACCAATCCCTGACCACGGCCGCCAAGCTGGACACCCTCAAGGGCGTGACGGGCTTTGACGAAACCTTCCTCGTCGACGGCGCGCCACCCGCCCCCGGCCACAAACTCCGTCAAGCCGCCCTCGGCGACACGTTCGCCCGCCTCGCCGAGATCGGCCTTGACGACTACTACCGCGGTGACATCGCCACCACCCATGCGCGCTTCCTTGAGGACATGGGCAGCCCCCTGCGCCTGACCGATTTCCACCTCTTCGCCGCCGAACAGGTCACCCCCCTGACCGTCACCACCAGCGCCGGGCAACTCTTCAACATGACCGCCCCCACACAGGGCGTATCCTCGCTGATGATCCTCGCCCTGTTCGACCGTCTGGGCATCACGCAATCCGAAGGCTTCGCCCATCTGCACGGGCTGATCGAGGCGACGAAACAAGCCTTCATCCAACGCAACGCCGAACTGGGCGATCCAGACCAGATGGCCACTCCCGCGCAGGACTGGCTCACGGACAGCCATCTGGATGCTCTGACTGCCAAGATCGACATGACCCGCGCCCTGCCATGGCCGCACCCGGCAAAACCCGGTGACACGATCTGGATGGGCGCGGCCGACAAGGACGGCATGGTGGTCAGCTTCATCCAGTCGGTGTTCTGGGAATTCGGATCGGGCCTCACCTGCACCGATACCGGCGTGTTCTTCCAGAACCGTGGTGCGGGCTTCTCGCTGGCTGCAGGCCCCAACCAGCTCGGCCCCTACCGCCGCCCTTTCCACACGCTGAACCCGGCGCTCGCGCAACTGACCGATGGCCGCGTCATGGCCTATGGGACGATGGGCGGCGAAGGCCAGCCCCAGACACAAGCCGCCGTCTTCACCCGCCATGTGACCTTCGGTCAGGACCTGCAAGCCGCCGTCACCGCCCCCCGCTGGCTCTTGGGCAAGACATGGGGCGAGACGACGACCACCCTCAAGCTGGAAGACCGCTTCGACCCTGCCCTTGTCACCGCCCTGCAAGACGCCGGTCACGAGGTCGAGATGATCGCCCCCTTCTCGGACACCGCAGGCCATGCAGGGGCGGTGGTCCTTCATCCCGAAGGGCTGATGGAAGCCGCCTCCGACCCCCGCGCGGACGGCGCGGCAATTGCCTTTTGAGGCCAAGACGGATCGGGCGCACCAAGGGTGGGATGACCGCGCCACTGCGCGCGGGAAAAGAGGCGGCCGGCCGCCCACTGTGGATGTTTCTGACAGCCGCCCAGCAGAGAGACTATACCGGCGCGCGCGCACTACTGGACGGCTTTCCGCGCGCCTAACACCTGCTGGCGGTGCGAGGATACGATACAGACTGGCATCGCGCCGCCCTTATAGACAGGGGAAAACCCCCCGTGGCTTCAACGCAAAATGCGCACAGCTCCAATATCCTGCACTACCGCAAGTGCCTCTTGGGGGCTCTGTTGCACAAATCGGCTGATCGCCGAAGTTCCCCTTTCCCTGGACAGACTTATCCCACGGTCTCTGTGACGGGTATGCCGAGTGCGGTGTAGCCGTTCAGGATGGCGATGCGGACCTG